>CAYPHR010000192.1:0-6119 GCA_964410375.1 uncultured Anaerolinea sp.
ACGCCAGGAGGCTGGCGGGAGGGGTTGAGATGTGCCCGCAATGCGGACGATTTGGGCGCATCAGCGGCTGGAGGGGAAACCTGATGCGGTGCGGGGACTTTTTTGGGGCGCACGCCGGGAGGGGTCCGGCGTGCGGTTTTTGTTGCCATGTCATTGTTCTTACAATCATCCAACCTCCCCATGCTATAATTCCTCCCCTGAAAGGGATTATATGCTTAAGAACTTCGTAAAACTATTCAGTGGCGACCCCACAAAAAAGACAGTTGCACAATACGGCGCGCTGGTGGAGCAGGTCAACGCGCTGGAGGCGGAATTTGCGTCCCTCAGCGATGACGCCCTGCGCGCCAAAACGGACGAATTCAAGGCGCGGGTTGCGGCGGCGCTCCCCTCTCCTGTCAGGAGAGAGGCTGGGGGTGAGGTCGAAAACGAAAAAGACCTCCGCAAAGCCGAGCAGGATGCGCTGAAAGAGATCATGCCCGAAGCCTTCGCCGCCGTGCGCGAGGCATCCAAACGGACGATCGGTCTGCGCCATTATGACGTGCAGATCATCGGCGGCGCGGCATTGCATGATGGACAGATCGCGGAGATGCGTACCGGCGAAGGCAAGACGCTGGTCGCCACCATGCCGGTCTATCTCAATGCATTGACGGGACGCGGCGTGCACCTCATCACGGTCAACGATTATCTGGCGCGGCGCGACGCGCGTTGGATGGCTCCCATTTATCAGGCACTGGGTTTGAGTGTCGGCGTCCTGCAAATGGCGGCAGTGACCGAGAACGGCAAGAAAGCCTTCCTCGTGGATTTCGAGCGCCAGTCTCCGCATGAAGATCAGGAACACCTGCGCATGGTGGAGCGCGCCGAGGCATACCTTGCGGATGTCACCTACGGAACGAACTCTGAGTTCGGCTTCGATTACCTGCGCGATAATATGGCAATGCGCCTCGAGAACCGCGTCCAGCGCGGGCATTACTTTGCCATTGTCGACGAAGTGGACAACGTCCTGATCGACGAAGCGCGCACGCCGCTCATCATCTCCGGTCCCGCCTCGGGTGATTTGGAATGGTATGGGCGCATGGCGCAGGTCGTCAAACAATTGAAGCCCGAAGATTACGACGTGGATGAAAAGAACCGCAGTGTAGCGTTGACCGAGATCGGTATCAGCCGCGTGGAAGCCATTTTGGGATTGCAGCTTCTCGATCCAGATCGCCCCGAAGACTTGACTCCCGAACAGGCGCGCCTCACCGGTTATCTGGAACAGGCATTGCGCGCCCAATACCTCTTCCACCGCAATAAGGATTATCTTGTACAGGGCGGCAAAGTCGTCATTGTGGATGAGTTCACTGGGCGGCTCATGCCCGGGCGCAGGTGGAGCGACGGCTTGCATCAGGCGGTGGAGGCGAAGGAAGGCGTGAAGGTCGAGCCGGAGTCCGTCACCTATGCCACCATCACCCTGCAAAATTATTTCCGTCTATATCAGAAACTGGCGGGCATGACCGGCACCGCGCTGACCGAAGCCGAGGAGTTCAACAAGATCTACAAACTCGAAGTTGCGCCCATCCCGCCGAACCTTGAGTATCAATCCTATGGCAAGGATGCGCCGCTGGCGGAGATCAAGGCGAAGGACGACGAAGGTTACAACTATTCGTATTTTGCCCGAAGAGAACCCTCTCCCTCTGGGGGAGGGCAGGGTGGGGGCGAGCCCTTGTTCTATCGCAGAAAAGATTACCCCGATATGATCTTCCGCACGGGGGAGGCAAAAATTCGCGCGATTGTGGCGGAAATCGTCCGCTATCATGCGCTCGGACGCCCAATGTTGGTGGGCACAACCTCCGTTGAATCATCGGAAGGTCTCTCGAATCGTCTCAAGGCGGAGCCTGTCCGGCGTTTGATGCAGTACCTGCTCGTCCGTGACCAGTACCTGCGCGCGAACAACCTGGAGGAGGATGGTCGCCTCATTGCGGACCTCGTGCCGTTCAACGAACCCATCGACAAACTCTCCCCCGACGCCTTGCGCAAGTTCATCGCGCCGCACGGCATGACCAGCATCAGCCTCGATGACGAGAACAACCTGCAAACCCTGCTCACCCTGCTGCGCCTGCCTGAAACGGTGAAGGAACGCTTGAAGAAGATATTCCAGGGCGGCGTGCCGCATCAGGTCTTGAACGCCCGCAAGCACACCGAAGAGTCGCAGATCATCGCGGGCGCGGGCGCGTTCGGCGCGGTGACGATTGCCACCAACATGGCGGGGCGCGGTGTGGATATCAAACTCGGCGGCGAGCTGGCAGAGGAAGTCATCACGGCGGTCAACCGTGTGTTGGGCAGGGCGGGGCACAAAGACCCGTTCGATATGACCATGGAAGAACGCCGCGCGGCGCTGAAGAAGATCGATCCATCCGGGTATGGAATTTACGACGCGGAAGTGAAACACTTCCTGCAATACTTTGATGACATGGAGCGCGTGAAGGAACTGGGCGGCTTGCACGTCATCGGCTCGGAGCGGCATGAAGCCCGCCGCATCGACAACCAGCTGCGCGGACGCGCCGCCCGTCAGGGCGACCCCGGTTCTTCGCGCTTTTATCTTTCTCTTCAAGATGACCTGATGCGTTTGTTTGGCGGCGAACAGGTCAGCGGCATGATGGAGCGTCTCAAAGTGGACGATTCGCTCCCGTTGGAAATGCGTCTCGTCAGCAATATCATCGAGGGTTCGCAAACCCGCGTGGAAGGCGCGAACTTCGATGTCCGCAAGCATTTGCTGGAATACGACGATGTGCTGAACAAACAACGCCAGCAGATCTACGGTCAGCGCGACCGTATCTTCGTCAAGGAAGATTTGAGCGAAGACATCGCGGACATGCTCGAAGCCGAAGTGACCCGCCGCGTCGAAGTGGGGCTGGCGGATGAGGAAGGTCCGTGGAAGTTGATCGCTTGGCTGGAACAGATCCAGCCGCCGTTCGATGGAAAGAACGGATTGTTCCCGTCGTACGGCTTCAAGTTGATCTTGGAGCGGCTGAATGCCGCAGATGTCCGCGCTTCGATGCTCGAGGTGATCACCAAAGCCATCGAAGCGGAAAATGCGCATGCCTTGCGCGCCATCGAAACATTGATCGAGAAGACGGGCGAATCGCTCGAACAGCAGATCAGCGAGCGCGAGGATACGCTGGATGCGTACTTCCAAGGCTTGCGTGATATGGAGGAGATGCCGCGTCCGCAGAAGATGCTGGAAGAGATCAACTCGCTGACGCGCCTGCAATTGCGGCTCGGTAATCAGTTGCAAAAAACGCTGGCGGACGATCCCGAAGATGCGAAGGATGAGATCCAGGAACTCGTCGCCAGCCAGTTGACAGTCATCAATGCCACGCGCGTGATCGGCGCGATCCAAAACCGTGTCGGCGAGCAGATCCAGTGGCAGAATCCCCTGCCTTCGGATTGGGATGAGTTATCCGATATTTTGCTGAATACCACGCGCGATGCGCTGGAGAAAAAACGCGAACGTTTGAATCATCAGATCGCGCGCGACATGGATGTGTTGTTGCAGCGTGAAGATATTTCCACGGATGCGGGCAGATTGCGCCTGCTGTTGACCCTGTCGCAGGGCGCGCGCACGGCGTTCGACCAGAAGACCCACAAACAGGTGAAGCAGGTCTTTATGCGCTTTACCTATGTCTTTTACGCGGCGCAATTGCTCGAAGGCGTGGATACCGAATCCGTGACGGACGATGTGATGAATCACCTCGAGGCGGCGGAAGCGGCATTGCGCGAGACGTGGGGGCAGAGCGAGTTCAACCGCCTCAACCAGAATGCGGCTCGGCTGGCGGATTTTGGTCCCGCGGCGCGGATCGCTTTCGGGGAGGAACGGCTCAATGAAGCGGTATCAAGCCTCAGTAAGGATGAGGCGGAGACATTGGCTGATTCCCTCGGAAAGTATGTGTTGAATGAAGTCCATCGCCAGTTGCTGCTGGGTGCGTTCACTGAGTTGTGGGTGGAATACCTTACAAAAGTGGAGGCGCTGCGCGTTTCCATCGGCTTGGAGGCTTACGCGCAGCGTGACCCGCTGGTACAATATAAAGGACGTGCGTCCGAGATGTTTGCACAGTTGATGGAGGACGTGCGCGGATTGGTGATCAGCCGCGCGTTTATGGCGCGTCCGCGCCGTGTGGAGATCACGCCCATCGAGACCGCAGAGGAGATCAGCGCGCCGGGCGAAACGTCGGTGCAGGTTGGCGGCAGTAAGAAGAAGAGGAAACGCCGCAAATCTTAGAGGAAGAGTTTTGTTTAAAGACGATACTGCTCCGCTGAACAAATACGCCGCACTTCCAAAGGTCGAGTTGCACCGCCATTTGGAGGGGTCTCTTCGCCTGACAACGATGCTGGATATTGCCCGCCAGCACGGCGTAACGGTTCCGGTGAGCATGTTCAATTTGAGCGGGCTGGTGCAGGTGCAGGACCAGGACCCGATGACGTTCACGAACTTCCTCGACAAGTTCAAAACTCTGCGGCTTTTTTACAAATCACCCGATGTGATACACCGTGTTACAGAGGAGGCGGTGGAGGATGCGGCGAAGGATCATGTCCGCTACCTCGAGTTGCGTTTTACACCTGTGGCATTGAGCCGCGCGGAAGGCTTTCCGCTGCACGATGTGGTGGATTGGGTGATCAAAAGTTCGCAAGCCGCCGCAAAGAAATATGAGATCAAGGTCGGGTTGATCGCCTCGGTCAACCGCCATGAGAGTCACGAGCTTGCCGAGCAGGTGGCGTGGATCGCTGCAGAGCACATGAAGAACGGGTTGGTCGGTTTGGATCTGGCTGGCAATGAAGCGGAGTTCGCGTCGGAGCCGTTCTACGGGATCTTCAAGGAAGCGAAGCAGACCGGCTTGCGGATCACCATCCATGCGGGAGAGTGGGGACCCGCGGAGAATGTCCGTGAAGCCATTGAGAATTTAGGCGCCGAACGGATCGGTCATGGTGTGCGTGTATTGGAGGATGAGAACGTCACCGCGCTGGCGAAAGAGAGCGGCACGACGTTCGAAGTGTGTGTGACCAGCAATTTCCAGTCGGGCGTGGTGAAAGAATTGAAACAGCATCCACTCCCGCGCATGATCGAAAAGGGTCTGAATACGACGATCAATACGGATGATCCCAGTGTCTCCCGCATCACACTGGCGCGCGAATATCAATATGCCTGTGAAGACTTGGATATATCCATCGACTCCGTGAAGCAGTGCATCCTGAACGCGGCGCAGGCTTCCTTTTTGCCCGATGTGGAAAAAACAGAATTCGTGTCGTCCATAAAGAAGGAATTGAATTTTTAAGACCGCCATGCCTGATAAGGAACATCAAGGAAAAAAATACCTGTGTGTTTCTGAGCATTAATTCAAAACAAAATCTATTCACTTGTTAAAACCACCACATTTAAATCAAGGATATCAAAGGCGCTCCTTTGTGTTCTTCGCAAAGTTGTGGTGTGACACCCTCACCCGTGCGGAGAGGGAATCTCACCAAAGGAGTATCCGATGCAAGATTATTTTAATTCCCGCAGCGTATTGAAAACAGGAGGTAAGGAATACGCCATATATCGTCTTGATGCGCTGGAAAAGGCGGGGCTGACCAAACTCAGCAGACTGCCATATTCCATCCGCATCTTGCTTGAAGCAGCCCTGCGCCAATGCAATGACAGGGAGATTACCCAGATTGATGTGAAGAACATCGCCGCGTGGTCGCCCAAAGGCGTCCGCCCCGGCATCCCTTTCCTGCCTGCCCGCGTGGTCATGCAGGATTTCACCGGCGTGCCCGCCGTGGTGGACCTCGCCGCCATGCGCGCGGCGGTAGCCCGCCTTGGGGGGGATCCGAAGAAAATTAACCCGCTTGTGCCCGTGGATTTGGTCATCGATCATTCGGTGCAGGTGGATTTCTTCGCCACCGCCGATGCCCTCAACCGCAACACCGAAGTCGAATTCCAGCGCAACCGCGAGCGCTATGAGTTCCTCAAATGGGGACAGAAAGCGTTCAGCAACTTCCGCGTTGTGCCGCCAATGACCGGCATCGTGCATCAGGTCAACTTGGAATACCTCGCCGATGTGGTCATGACCAAGGATGAGAACGGTACACTCGTTGCCTTCCCT
>CAYPHR010000193.1:0-6109 GCA_964410375.1 uncultured Anaerolinea sp.
TGGCGATCTTCTCGTCGCTGAGCGTGTCGCCGACCTTGAGCCATGCGGCTGTGATACGCGCCAGCCCGAAGGCGAACTCTCCATCCAGGTGGATGTTCACCCGATTGCGGTTCTTCTGCGCTTCGATGGCGGTAATCTTTTTCATTAAACGCACACAGCCGAGCCTTCCGACGAATCGGCGCCTCGGCTGTGAAAATGTCTGGGTTGGGTGACCAGTTTCCGGGTCCTGAACGAAGCGGGATGGGAATAGGTCAAATCACGCGACAATGATACGTCACGTTCGGCACATAAACTCAGGGTGAAGCCAGTTGTGTTCTCAAATTTTACCTGCGTGAGACTTCACAAAATAACTCCCGAAGTTGGGGGAGGATCGTGCGCGAAAGGTTCCAGTCAGTTTCTAGCGAGGACCGCAGATGCGGCGGAAGTGTAAAGTAAATGCCTGTGGAGGCTGATGTAATTATACATGAATTTTAAGATTTGTTAACATTTGGTCTTCATATTAATTTCGGCGGCGGGACGGCGGATGCGGTATCTTTATTAAGATTAGTGGTCAATAAGAAACTGGTGTTTTCAGCAGGCTGCCGGTGGTTGTTGAGTATAATTTAATTCTGCATTAATTATTGAGATGAAGAGGTGTCATGTCCGATCCATTGCCGACCGGCAAAGATGAAGCGTCGAATGTCAGGCGGTTCGTTGCTTTTGCGGGGATTTTCATTATTTTGTTGAGCCAGTTCCTTGTTTTTTCCGAGCCGTTGGTGGAGGGTGGTTTATTTCCTCCGTTTACATGGTTGGCGGTGTTGGGGGTTGTGATCTTGGTTGCCAGTCAGCTTATCCGCCCAACTCCATTTGTGCAGAAATTATCGGAGACGCGCTTTTTTAGCGAGCGCGTTTTTTGGATTCAGGTTTCCATTTTGCTGTCGGTCTTGACAGCCAGCGCGACCGCTTTCTTCATGACGCATACGCGGGTCAATTACATTCCGGTTGTTACGATCTGGTTGTTGAGCGCGGTATGTTATTTGTATTCGTTCCGCTCCGCCATGAATTATTCACGCTCCATTACGGATTGGTTGAAAGCCAATCGTATTGAGATCTTGTCCGTTGTTGTGGTGATGTTTTTTGCGGCGGCGGTGCGGCTTTATCAATTGGGCGATATCCCGCGCGTATTGGACGGGGATGAAGGGTCGGTGGGTTTGTTTGCACAAGCGACGTCTGTTGCTCCATTAACCAACCCCTTTGCCTTGTGGGAGAACTTTGGCGCGCTGTATTTGCAATTCATCAACCTGTCGTTGAGGTTCTTCGGGATCACTCCATTTGGTTTGCGCTTGATGCCTGCCATTGGCGGGATTTTGGCGATTCCCGCTGTGTATCTGCTTGCGCGCCGGATCGGCGGTCAACGGATCGCATTGATCGCCGCGATCATTCTTGCCTTTTCACATTCCCACATCCATTTCAGCCGTATCGTTTCCGTGGCGTACATCCAGGGGACATGGCTCGCCCCGCTGGAGGTCTATTTCCTGCTCAGCGGGTTGCAGAAGCGCGAATCGTGGCGGACGGCAGTGGGCGGCATCATTCTGGCGATGCACTTTTCCGTCTACCTGACGGCACAGGTTATTTCTGGGGTCATCCTTGTCTTCATGTTGATCGCCATCCTGTTCTATCGCAAATGGTTCATGCCCCGCATTCCACAGGCATTGGCGTTTTGGGGCGGCTTTTTGATCATGATCCTGCCTTCGGCTGTTTATATTTTTGGAAACCCTGAACAATTTCTCAATCGCCTCACTCAGGCTGGGACGTTCCAATCAGGATATTTGGATATGGTCATGGCAAGTACGGGACAGAGCGCAGTGCAGATCCTGTTCGGACGTGTTGTCAATGCCTTCCTGTCCTTGATCTATTACCCTGCGCTCGATTTTTATGGTTCCCCCGCCCCAATGATGAGCATGATCTCCAGTGTCATGTTCCTGACAGGCATGGGGTTGTCGCTGTGGCGTTTGCGCGACCCAGCCTTCCTGTTGTTGAATGGATATTTTTGGGGCGCGACCGTTTCCATCGGCGTATTTGCCACGCCGCCCTCGGCGGATTCCTACCGCATGTTGATGGCGCTTCCCGCCGCGATCATCATGGCTTCTCTGGGGTTGGACATGGTCATGGAGTTGATCGGCTTGGGCTGGAAGAATATGCGGACCGCCTATACGTTTGCCGTATCCAGCATCCTTGTCAGCCTGTTAATCTTCAATTTGTGGACGTACTACGCGGATTTTGCGGGTCAGTGCCGTTTTGCGGAGAACATCATCGGACGGTTCGCCTCCTATCTCGGCAGGCAGGTCAGTGAGATTGAAAGCGAACAGCGCATTTACCTGCTCAGCGATAATGAGTTCAGGCATGGAACGCATGCTTCCACATATTTCCTCAGCCGCAGCCGCCCTGTCATCAATTTTCCCGACCCGGTGGATACCCTCACTCCGATCTCCGGCGAGACCATCATCGCGCCGCCAAGCCGTATCGAAGAATTGGAGGCTTGGGCGGATGCCAACCCCGGCGGTCACATCCATTACGAATACGACTGCGATACGAACATCCTGCTTATGTATCGCGTTCCATAGCGAACATGGATCCGCACGAATATGAACTCATGTACCTCGTCGAGGAACGCCATTGGTGGTATCGCGGCATGGAGGGCATTACACGCGCGCTCATTGAGGATCGAATACATTCCGCTTCCCGCCTCAATATTCTGGATGCGGGCTGCGGGACCGGCGCGGCAATGACCACCTATCTGGCGGAATATGGCGACGTGACCGGCGTGGACTTCCACCCGCGGGCATTGGAGTTCTGCCGCAAGCGGAATGCCCGCCGCCTCGCCTGCGCCTCCGTGCTGGACCTGCCATTTGCTTCTGCTTCCTTTGACCTTGTCACCAGCTTTGATGTTCTATACGAGCGCGGCGTCTCCAGCGAGTTGACCGCCTTGCGCGAGTTTGCCCGCGTGTTGACGGATGCCGGGCGCGTCCTCTTGCGTCTGCCCGCCTATGACTGGCTGCGGGGAGAACATGACCGGCGTGTGCACACCAACCGTCGGTATACGAAAAGAGGCGTTCGGTCATTGCTGGAGGAGAGCGGTTTCATCGTGGAACATCTATCCTATGCCAATATGCTGCTCTTTCCGCTTGCGGTCATCAAGCGGCTCGGTGAACGGATTTTTCCTCCGCGTGAGGGGACATCCGATCTTTCGTTGGAAGTTGGCATCCTGAACCCTGTATTCAAATTCGTGCTTGCCAGCGAAGCGCCGCTCGCGTCGCGCATCGGACTTCCATTTGGACTCAGTGTGGTTGCCATTGGTATAAAACGGCAGGCATAATGGCGGGGAGACGGATCTCCAGCCTGAGCGCGGTCTTCCCTGCCTACAACGATGGCGGGACGATTGCCAGCATGGTCGCCGCCGCATGGATCGCCTGCCGGCAGGTGACCGATGACTTTGAGATCATCGTCGTCAACGATGGCAGCGCGGATTACACATCGCTTGTGTTGGAGGAAACGGCAAAGCGCTATCCCGAATTACGTGTTGTCACGCACGAATCCAACCGCGGGTATGGCGCGGCATTGCGCAGCGGATTTTCCGCCGCGGCAAAGGAGTGGGTTTTCTATACGGATGGCGATTCCCAATACAACCCGCTGGAATTGGTGGAACTGGTGAATGCGCTTCGTGACGACGTGGATGTGGTCAACGGTTATAAACTGTCCCGCAATGATTCGTTCACGCGCATCGTGATCGGACGAGCATATCATTACTTTGTGAAATTCCTGTTCGGCATCCGCATCCGCGATGTGGATTGCGACTTCCGCCTGATTCCCCGCCGCATATTGAATGAGATCGAGTTGAAGAGCATCAGTGGCGCGATCTGTCTGGAACTGGTGAAAAAGATCGAAGATGCAGGTTATGTTTTTGCGGAAATTCCCGTTAATCATTATTCCCGCAAATACGGCGTTTCGCAATTCTTCGTGCCCTGGCGCATCATCCGCACCTTTCGCCAGCTTGCAGGTTTGTATTGGACTCTCGTTATCAAAAAGGAACATCTTCGCGGCAAACGATCATAATGGACATAAAAGCTGTTTATTTTCAGAAGAATGCGCTCATTACCGGGGGACTGGGTTTTATTGGCAGCAATCTCGCGCGCAAACTGGTCGAACTTGGCGCGAACGTCACCATCGTAGATAACCTTGACCCCGATTCCGGCGCGAATCCCTTCAATGTGCAGGACATCAAAGACCGCATCCGCATCATTCGGGCGGATATTGGCGATGAAACCGAAATGCGGTCTGCCGTGGATGGACAGCATTATTTGTTCAACCTCGCCGGGCAGATGAGTCACTTTGGCAGTATGCAGGATCCGTTTAGAGACCTGAACATCAACGTGGTAGCGCAATTGAAACTGCTGGAGGTTTGCCGAAAGACCAATCCCCGGGTCAATATTGTCTTTGCCGGGACGCGCCAGGTCTATGGACGCCCGAAATACCTGCCTGTGGATGAGACCCATCTACTGACACCGCTAGATAACAACGGCGTCAGCAAGCGCGCTGCCGAGATGTACCACATCGTCTACAATCGCGTGCATGGCATGACGACCAGCGTCCTGCGTATGACCAATGTGTACGGTCCGCGCATGAGGATCAAGGACGACAAACTGACCTTCATCGGCTGGTGGTTTCGCCAATTGCTGGAAGGCGAGGAGATCCAAATCTTCGGCGATGGCGGTCAGATCCGCGATCTGAATCATGTGGATGATGTCATCCATGCCCTGCTGTTATGCGCGGCGCATCCCTCGGCGAACGGAAAAATTTACAATCTTGGCGGCGATCCCATCACTTTACTGGAACTTGCGCGCCTGATGATCCAGATCCAGGGCAGCGGTACATATGCGCTTGTGCCGTTTCCCGAAAACCGCAAACGCATCGACATCGGCGATTACTACGGCGATTACAGCCGCATTCAAAGAGACCTCGGTTGGAGTCCGCGTGTGCTGTTGCGCGATGGGATAAAAACAATGCTCGATTTTTACACAATGAACAAAGAGCATTATCTGTGATGAAAGAGATCCCGATCATTGACCTGAAAAAACAATATGAGTCCATCCGTGCCGAGGTGGATGATGCCATTGCGCGCGTGCTGGCAAAAGGCTCCTACATTCTCGGCGGGGAGGTCGGCGCCTTCGAGGCGGAGTTCGCCGAATACTGCGGTGTTGACTATGCCGTTGGAGTTGCCTCAGGGACGGAAGCGCTGCAACTGGCGTTGCTCGCCTGCGGCGTGGAGAAAAATGACGAAGTGATCACCACTGCCCACACCGCGGTGGCAACTGTCAGCGCGATCGAGGCGACGGGGGCGCGTCCCGTCTTCGTGGATATTGACTTTGTCCGCTTCGGGCTTGACCCGAAACTGGTTGCCCAAAAAATGACATCGCGAACCCGTGTCATTCTCCCCGTACATCTCTACGGCTGCCCCGTGGATATGGGTCCTATTTTGGAATTGGCGCGGGAGAATAATTTGTTCGTTGTCGAAGATTGTGCGCAGGCGCATGGCGCGATGTATGCTGGACGCAAGGTCGGCTCGTTGGGCGATATTGCCGCCTTCAGTTTCTACCCAACGAAAAACCTTGGCGCGTTCGGCGACGGTGGGGCGGTGGTGACGAATCATTCAGGGTTGGCGGAGAAGGTGCGGTTGTTGCGCCAATATGGCTGGAAGGAACGGTACGTCAGCCTTGTCAAAGGCATGAACAGCCGACTCGACGAATTGCAGGCGGCGATCCTGCGCGTCAAATTGCGGCATTTGGATGCATGGAATGCGCGCCGCAGGGAACTTGCCAATTTGTACATGAACCTGCTCTCCGGCACGGATCTGGTTTTGCCTGCCCAGCCGCAGGGAAGCGAGCATGTTTTTCACCAATTTGTCATCCGCCATCCCCGGCGGGATGATTTGCAAGCGTATCTGAAACAGGCGGGTATTCATACATTGGTGCATTACCCAGTTCCAGTCCACCTCCAGCCTGCCTATGCAAACTTGGACTTTTCCGAGGGCAGCCTGCCAAATACCGAACTTGTGTCGCGGGATGTGCTGTCC
>CAYPHR010000194.1:0-5322 GCA_964410375.1 uncultured Anaerolinea sp.
GATATTGAACGCCAAACCCGCGCTGACGATTGTGGATGGTAAGGTCGTTTTTGAAGCCTAGACCATGAAGAAAATCAAAAAAGCGTTCGTCTTTCTGCTCATCCTTGCGGCGGCGGGACTTTTAAGTATTGCCATCCCCAACTTGGACGTAGCCGCGCGCGCAGTGAAAGCAATCAAAAGCGGAACGTTCAGCCTGCAAAGACTGCGCTACGACATTGCATCCTTCAACATCGGGCGCAGGAGTGAAGTCATTCCAGTGGATGTGCGCGTTTCACCAAAGGACGGGATGAGGCAGGTCTTTGTGCCCGCCGGGGAATTCCTCATGGGCAGGGACGGTCAGCCGTTTCAGGGCGCGCCGCCGCACACCGTGTATCTGGATTCGTATTGGATGGATCAGGTGGAAATCAGCAATGCGATGTACGAAGGCTGTGTGAAGGAAGGAGTCTGCGAGCCGCCGACCCTGCGCCTCAACCCCTACTACGGAAAATGGGTCTATCGAAATTATCCGGTCGTATATGTCAGTTGGTTTCAGGCGCAAGCCTATTGCGAATGGGCGGGCAGGAGACTGCCGACCGAAGCGGAATTTGAAAAAGCCGCGCGCGGCACGGACGAACGGAAGCATCCATGGGGGAACTCCCAGCCCACCCCGCGCCATGCCAACTATGCCGAATCGCTGATCGGCGAACCCGTGCCCGTGTACCGCTATCCCTTGGGCGCAAGTCCTTATGGCGCCTTGAACATGGTCGGCAACGTGCGCGAATGGACGGCAGACTGGTATGACATTGACTATTACTTCACATCCCCGGCCATTGACCCGCGCGGACCCGAAACAGGCATCGAGCGAGCCATGCGCAGCGGCGCGTACGATGCGGATGCCAACGAGATATTGACCACGTCCCGCTACAAACATGAACCGAATTCCGCCGGAGCAAGCCGCGGCTTCCGCTGTGCCGAAGCGGAGAAATAAAAAAGGGGCGCAGGGTCGCTGCGCCCCTTGCGGGGTTACTTTATTTTTTCTTCCACGACCTGTGGAAGTTTTGCCAGCGAAGCCTTGACATCGCCGTTGAGACTGCCCTGCGCGAGATTGGGACGTCCGCCTCCCTTCCCGCCGATGCCTGAGATCAACTCCCCAGCCTTGACTCCCCGCTTGACAACGTCCTCCGTCACGGTGGCAATGACCGTCGTGCCCGTCACCAGCACCGCCGCGCCGTTCTTCGGATATTTCTCGCGGAACTTGTCGGCTAACATTCGCAGGGTATCCACATCCACTTTGGGGATTTCGACCGCCAGTACGTTGACGCCGTTCACTGTTTGGACGCTGGAAAGCTGCAAGTTAAAGGCGGAAAGCGCGGACTGCGCGCGCAGGCTGGCAAGTTCCTTCTTCAACTCGGAGACTTCCTCCTGCAGGGCGTCCACTTTGGCGGGCACTTCATCCAGCGCGGACTTCAAGGTTCCGGCAGTCTGCTTCAGGGTCTTGAAACGCTTGTGGATCAATTCGTATGCGCCGCGCCCGGTCACCGCTTCGATGCGGCGGACGTTCGCCGCCACCGAACTTTCAGCGACGATCAGGAACGTTCCGATGTCCGAGGTGCGCTCGAGATGCGTACCGCCACAAAGTTCATAAGAATACTTCGCATCGGATTCAGGGAGTCTGCCGCCGTCGGTCTCCAAGATGCTGATGGTGCGCACGGTCTCGCCGTACTTTTCGCCGAACAACGCCATCGCGCCTTCCTTCTTCGCTTCGTCCAACGATTTGACCTGCTTATGGACCGGCATATCCGCCGCGATGGCTTCATTGACCATGCGCTCGACGCGCTCGATCTGCTCGGGGGTCATCGCTTCGGGGTGATTAAAGTCAAAGCGTAAATGGGTCGGCGCGACAAGCGAGCCTGCCTGTTTTGCCTGGTCGCTCAACACGGCGTGCAGCGCCTTGTGGAGCAGGTGCGTGGCAGTGTGGTTGCGCATGATATCGTGCCGGCGCGTCATATCCACTTCGGCGACAGCTTTGTCACCCACCTTGGGTTGACCGGAGATGACCGTTCCAATGTGGACGATGACGCCCGCCGAGGCGCGGCGCATGGCGGAAACTTCGATCTCCCAATCTGCCCCCCCTTCCCCTCTCCCTGTGGGAGAGGAGTGAGGGGTGAGGGAGCGGATGTACCCCGTATCGTCCACCTGACCGCCCGCTTCGATGTAGAAACCGGTCTTGGGCAAAATGACTTCGACCTGGTCGTCGAGCGAGGCGGAAGTTACCATTTCGCCGTTCACGATCAGCGCCAGCACCTCGCCTTCCGCGCGCAGACTGGTGTACGGGTCATATTCGACGCCGTCTTTGCCAAGTTTCCCTTCGGCTTGCAGGTCTTTCAGGATATTCGCAAAGAATTCCGCATCTTCGCCGCCGAGTTTGCCCATGGCTTTGCCGCCGCCCGAGGCTTTGGCGTGCGCTCCCTTTGCTTCGTGGAAGCCATTTTCATCCACGTCAAGCCCTTGCTCGCGGGCGATGTCGCGCGAGATCTCGAAGGGCAGACCGTATGTGGCGTATAAATCGAAGGCTTTGCGACCGTCAAGGACGGTTTTATCTTGGGAGCGAAGGTCGGAGAGTAAGTTTTCCAGATGGGCGGTACCCGCTTCCACCGTGCGCGCGAAGCGGACTTCCTCGCGGGTCAAGTTATCGAGGATGGCGGGCTGACTCTTCCGCAGTTCGGGATAAAAGTCGCCGTAATAGTCGATCACCGCCTGCGCAACCTTGGCGAGGAAGGGTTCGTTCAAGCCGAGCTTGGCTCCAAAGCGCGCTGCGCGGCGGATGATCATGCGCGCCACGTAATTGCGCCCCGCATTGCCGGGTACGACGCCGTCGGCGATGAGAAACGCCGCCGAACGGACGTGGTCGGCGATGACGCGGTAGGGTGTGAAATCGGCAAGCATCTGCGCCTCGCTGTGACCGGTGAGCGCGCGCAGGACATCCAGCGAGTCGGTGAAGAGATCGGTCTTGTAGTTCGAGTCGACGCCTTGCAGGACGGAGACAATGCGTTCGAAGCCCATGCCGGTGTCCACGTGCTTGGCGGGCAATGGTTCAAGGCGTCCGTCATCGAACAGGTTGTATTGGATGAAAACGTTGTTCCATAATTCGAGGAAGCGCGTGCATTCGCCGTTCACGCCGCAGACATGCTCGGTGCCGCGCAGGTTGTCGCGCTCTTCGCCAAGGTCAATGTGGATCTCGGAGCATGGACCGCACGGTCCTGTCTCTGCCATTTGCCAGAAATTCTCTTTGCGCCCGAAGAACAACACGTGGCTGGGGTCGAAGCCGGGCTGGGATTTCCAGATGTCGGCGGCTTCGTCGTCGCGCGGAATGTCGCCCTGGTCGTCTTCAAAGCAGGTGGCGTACAGTTTGTCCTTGGGCAAGCCCCACACTTCGGTCAGTAACTGCCACGACCAGGCGATGGCTTCCTTTTTGTAGTAGTCGCCGAACGACCAGTTGCCGAGCATTTCAAAGAAGGTGTGATGCGTGTCGTCGCGCCCAACGTCGTCGAGGTCGTTGTGCTTGCCCGCCACGCGCATGCACTTCTGCGAATCGACGGCGCGCGTGTAGGGTTTCTTGTCGGTGCCGAGGAAGACGTCCTTGAACTGCACCATGCCGGAGTTGGTGAAGAGCAGCGTGGCGTCGCCTCCGGGCACCAGCGACATGGACGGCACGGCGGTGTGCCCGTGTTCCACGAAAAAGTCGATGAAGTCCTGGCGGATCTGGTTGCCTGTGAGTTTTTTGGTCATGCGTTCTCCGATTCGATGGTAATGACGGGCGAATTATACCAAGCGCTCTGTCGTTGCGAGCCGCGCTTTTGCCTTTGGCGGCGAAGCAATCTCCAAATAGGCTGGGGGATTGCTTCGGGCGAAAAGAGCACACCGCACTGGCGTACAGCGCAAGTGTCGCCCTCGCAATGACATAACAAAAAGTCCCGAACCTGTCGGGTTCGGGACTGGAATTCCTCGCTTCCGTCTCAAGCCGTGGCAGGTTCGCAGGTTCCGCAGGTAGCGGACGCGGCTTGAGCGGCTGCGCTGGTCTTGAGGGTCGTTTGCATGCGCGCGATTATACCAAAGTTTTTCATCCCCGCATCATCCTGACGTCATATTCGGGAAACGCGGAAGCTGAAGAATCCCAGGCGCATTACAGGATATGCCATATCTCCACGGAAAGCACGCGCACGGCAAACCAGCCTCCCCTTCTTGGGAGAGACGGGAGAGGGGTCACCCGCGCCCCACCTAACAATTCGGTAATGACGGGCGCTTCTTACAAGAATGCAAACGCGCGGCGCGGACTTCCATGCTACACTGGCAACACTGAACAAACCACGGGAGGAAATCCTTTTTACAGGAGGACATGACCATATTTCCATGAAACGACACACGGCACGTTCCCGTTGACCTCATGCCCGCACAGGGCGCAGTACCGGATTCCGCGCCTGCAAGCCGGAATCCCCAGCCTGACTCTTCCAAAAGCTAGGTTAGCTTTTCAAAAAGCAAGGTTAGCTTTTTCAAAAGTAAGGTTAGGTTTTCAAAAAGTGACGGTCGCTTTTTGAATTCCCAGCGTCATCCCGTCCAGCCCGACCGCCGCAGGGATGCCCCCAGCCGTCTGTGGGTATGCCGCGCGGCACACTTAACCAAAAACAAGGAGTTTACTAATGGCTAAGACCATTCAAGCAGTAGCAAAGTACGGACCCCGCATCGACCTGATGGAAGCGGCGGACGATCACCGCTTTATGGAACTGATCACCCAGCGCACCACGCTCTCGGCGGGCGTCGTCAAGAACGTGCAGGAAAGCGAAGTGGAAACGCTGACCGGTTTGCTCCGGGAAGGACGACCCGTGCATACCGGCGTGGCGATCTTCACTCCCAGCATCACGCTGGACGGCAAGATCGATGTCAGCGTGCGCGTGGACAAGCGCATTATTGCCGCGCTCAACTCGAACGGCAACTTCTCCGGCAGGGTCAATAACGCGGAGAATATCGGCAAGAACAGTGAAGAACTGGTCTATCTGTGGAACGAAGAGCACCCGGAGGATCTGATCCCGGTCTAACGCGCTGTCAGGCGTGGATACTCCTTTTGTAGAACCGGCGGCTCGGTCTTGATGATCGAGCCGTTCGGTTTTAAGAACCGCCAGACCTGACAGGTTTTTGCAACTTATCAAATTATTTTATATCGGTACAATGGAAAGCTACACATATAAAAAAACAATATTCAAATGAACAAGGCTGCAAAATGACGCAAAAAAGAATGGAACAAAGCGCAGACGGATGCTTAACACTGATTTTCAAAATATTCCAGTT
>CAYPHR010000194.1:5332-6039 GCA_964410375.1 uncultured Anaerolinea sp.
AGCATTCTTACACAGGCTGAACAGCGTTTTTATCTCATCTTATTATGTGTTTTAGACGGCAGGGCTGTGGTAATACCAAAGGTGGGACTGCAAGACATTTTTCATATTATTGACAAAAACAAGTATCAGACAGCACGAAACCGGATAGCCCAACGCCATCTTGATTTTTTGGTCTGTGAAGAAGCGACCTTGCGCCCGCTGTTCGGCATTGAATTGGACGATAAAAGCCATGATGATATCAAGGCGCAAAAGCGGGATCATTTCAAAAACATGGTTTTTGAAGCAGGAATGCTGCCTTTGGTGCGTTTGCCGGTACGGGGGAAATTTCAAGAAAACGAGATTAAAAATGTGATCGCACCCTACATTCCACAACTGGCGAGCGATGAGATTTCACCTGCCTGTCCAAAATGCAATACGAAAATGATAAGGAAAACCGCAAAGCATGGAGAGTTTAAAGGAAAGGATTTCTTCGCTTGCCCAAACTTTCCCGACTGTAGAGAAATCATTAAAATCGAAAATACGTAATCAAGGAGACAGTCACCTTAAAGGTGACTGTCTCTTTTTAGAAAGACAAAGACTTGATGGGGTGTGGAAATCGCTCAAGCCCGAAAAATCCACTACAATAAGAGAAACCAACCTTCAAGGAGAAACCCCATGTACACGACCGATCAATACGAAGGCGTGCTGGCGGAAACGGTCACAATGAC
>CAYPHR010000195.1:0-6033 GCA_964410375.1 uncultured Anaerolinea sp.
TGTTGCAGGAAGCCTTGTATTGGCTGAGCGGGGGGAAGGTCTTTAATGTAGAGGAGACCGCCTGTATTGCGCGAGGCGACTCGAACTGCACCATTTTGGTGTACAAAACGCCGCTTTCCTAGGCTTTTAATAACAATTTTGTTTTGCTCTGCGGCACGTTTTCTCCCATGCTTTGATTTATAATCCAGCCATGCTCAAAATCATCCTTAACGCGCAGACCCCGATCATGCCATTTTGTGAGCCTGCGCGTGATTTGCGGATTCAGAACTCGCCGCTCTGGCTGCACCAGCGCAACCTGCTCGCTCCATACGTGACCCGTGAGATGGAACTGAAGCAGGGAGACCGCCTCCAGCCGGTGCGCGAGCCGACCATTGTCTACCGCGACAATCTCTTTTTTGACGAAAATTACATCAAGGAATTCATGGCAAAAGCCGTGAAACGCAAGCGCCCTGTCCGGGCGGCGTTTCGCGCGGAGGACCCTGCTTTTCGTGAACACGCGCTTCCCCTTTCCTCATCCTATACCCCGGCAGGAGACTTGTATCTGGCGGATTTGTGGTATTACCCGAACGGACCTGTGGCAGATGCAGAGCCGCTGGTCATTGATCTTCAGGCACGTGAGATCGGCTATTATCACGTTCCCACATATATGGGCGACCAAAGCGGCGACCTGGTCTTCCAGGTCCCTTTACGCGCGCTGATGGCGATCGATACCTGGGTGCACGTTTTCATTGCAGATATGGTGTTCAGTCAGTTCGCGCGCGGGGCGCGTTTTGAGAAACGCCTCAATGAGGACCTGGGTTTCAAAGTAAAGATCCTCGGAAAGGCAATTTATGAAGGGCGGCAGGTGCTGGAATGCTCGGAATTGGTGAAGATCGGCAAGGGGTGCGTGATCGATCCCAGTGCCGTTATCCACGGACCGACCATCATCGGTGATAATGTCACCATCAATGCCGGGGCTGTCATTGAGAACTGTGTCATTGGGAGCAACGTCAATGTTTCACAGGATGTTCAATTGATGCTCTCCGTGGTGGGTGACGGGGCATTCCTTCCGTTCCGTACTGCCCTGTTCATGACGACCCTTATGGAAAACAGCATGGTGGCGCAAAATACCTGTCTGCAAATGTGCGTGATCGGACGGAATACCTTCATCGGCGCGGGCTCTACTTGGACGGATTACAACCTGATTCCCATTCCGATCCGCGCACGAGATGGGTATGGGAACTTAAGTCCTTCCAATCGCCCGGTGTTGGGCGGCTGCGTGGGGCACAATTGCCGCATCGGCTCGGGCATGATCATCTACCCGGCGCGCACCATCGAATCGGATGTGGTACTGGCAGCTTCCGCCGAACGCCGCGTGATCGACCGGGACATCACCTTCGACCAGAGCGACCACCATAATTGGAAACTCGCCCACCTGCATCAAACGCCCTATCATCCAGATAAGAAAGCCGAGGCAGAGTCATGGTAAGCGATTCAGCCCAGTCACCGTATGGATAGCTTCGCCTTCATCATTCACCCCATTGACCCCAAGCGCGATGTGAGCCGCAAGTTTCCATTTTTAGGTAAAGTACTTTCAGAATCGCAGATCGATTTTTTTTCCACCTTCTTTCCGCCCGTCTATCTTTCGGAGATCGAAGGCATTACATCTCAAGCCACAGGCAAGGTCATCAAAGGCTGGTTCATTGCCTGCCCATACACTCCGCGCCGCATGATGCAGTTGCCTGAGCGTACGGTCTATCGTAAAATTATCCAGACGGGGCGCATGGCGGAACGCCTCGGTGCGGATATTCTCGGTCTGGGCGCGTTCACCTCGGTGGTCGGTGACGCCGGAATAACCATTGCCGGCGCGCTGGACGTCCCCGTCACCACCGGCGACTCATACACCGTGGCAATGGCTGTACAAGCCATTCGGGACGCGGCGAAGGTCATGGACATTAAAATGTCGGATGCGACGGTTGCCGTTGTTGGTGCTACGGGAGCCATTGGGCGCGTCTGCGCGGACCTGTTAGCTGGTGAGGCAGCCCGGACTCTGCTCATCGCCCGGGACGAAAAAAAGCTCGAGGAACTGCAAGGCAGGCTTCAGCTTAAGTCGCGAGGCGAGATTTGCATCGGCACAAAAATGGATATTTTACGGGAAGCACAGTTGATCCTGACCGTTACCAGCTCGATCCATGATGTCATCCGCCCGGAACACTTGCAGGCGGGGAGCGTGGTTTGTGACGTGGCGCGCCCTCGTGATGTTTCTGCAATGGTGGCGGCGGTGAGAGATGATATATTAGTGATTGACGGCGGCATGGTGGATGTGCCAGGTCCCGTGGATTTCCATTTTAACTTCGGTTTTCCCGAAGGCAAGGCGTACGCCTGCATGGCAGAGACCATTGCGCTTGCGCTGGAGGGACGCTTCGAGGATTACACCGTCGGCAAGGATATTACGCTCGAGCGCGTGCAGGAGATCACAGCCATTGCGGAACGACATGGTTTTCGCATGAGCGGCTTCCGTTCGTTCGAGCGTGAGGTAACGGAAGAACAGATCGAAATCATCCGAAGAAATGCCCGCAAAGGGAAACGGGTGTAACGAAAAGAGCCGCATTAAAGGATCGCATTGAAATGATATGGTTTGCTGGAAATTTCGACATGAAAATTGGAAAAGCGGCAGGAGGCTTATATGGGTAACGCTCGTCTTTTGGTAGTGGAAGATGATCCCGACATCGCCAACATGCTCAAGATCTATTTCTCGGGTCTTCAGTATGATGTGGATGTGGCGAACCGCGGACGCGATGCCTTGGAAAAGACCAAGCAGGTGCTCCCGCATTTAATTGTGCTGGACATCATGCTGCCGGATATCGATGGCTATGAGGTCTGCCGCACATTGCGCACCAATATGCGCACGAGTCACATCCCTGTGATCTTCCTGACGCAGAAGGATGAACGCAGCGACAAATTGCAGGGGCTCGAACTTGGCGCGGATGATTACATCACCAAACCTTTCGATATCGAAGAATTGAAACTGCGCGTGCAGGGAGCCATCCGCCGTTCGGAGAGGGAGAGCCTCACCGATCCTCGTTCCGGTCTCCCGGCGGGACGGTTGATCGAGGAACAACTGCGCCGCATCATCCGCGAGAAGGACTGGGCGCTGCTGGATATGCGGGTCAATAACTTCGAGCCGTTCAAGGATGTGTACGGATTTGTGGCGGGCGATGATGTGCTGCGCTTTGCAGCGATGCTGATCGGCGAGGTGGTGGATGATCTCGGTACGACGGGCGATTTTATCGGTCACGCCGGAGGCGATAACTTCATTATTATCACAACGAAGGAAGCGGCTCCGAACATCCGGCAAAAGGTGAAGGAACGCTTTGCGGAAGAAGTGCAGAGCCACTACAATTTCATTGACCGTCAGCAGGGCTTTATCCAGGCTCCGAAACCGGAGGGCGGTGTGGAGAAGGTGGGTTTCATGACCTTCTCTGCAGGAATGATCTCTCCTGATGCGTATGCTTTTGCAGATATTCGTGAGATCACAGAAATGGCGGCTGAGGCTCGAAGACAGGACGCTGCAACTGCTTCCACTGCCTGAGCGGGTGTAAGAATTTCGCATGATTCTCGGGCTGGGCATTACGCTGTTCATTGCAGGACTGGTGATGATTGCACTGGTCTGGTTGGCGTTGCGCATGTTTCCGCGTCCCGCGGCATTGCAGACAAATGCGGGTCCGCTTGCTTTTTCGGATAATACCCGTTCATCAAAAGATGCAATCCTAATTCTTCAGCCTGGCGGCAGGGTGGAATATATCAGTGACCAGGCAAGGTCATTTTTTAAACTGCGTGAGAATGAACCGTACGATCTTGAGCGCCTTGCCCGTCATGTGCGCCCCTCAGATGACTTTTTAGACCTGTGCGCTACTCCCGGTTCCAAGCGTGTTTCCATCGGCGGAAAGCTGGTGGAAATTGCGTCTTATGAGGTGCCGGGCACCTACCCGATGATGCTCGTTGCCCTGCGCGGCAAGGATATTGCATCCGCAATGGAACCTCGCAATGGCGCATCGAATGAGATCCTGCGTGTGGCGACCGAATTCAGTCAGGGCATTGCTGCCAGCCTCGATCTTGATACGACCGTGCGTTCCATCCTGGATAATGTCAGCCGCCTTGTACCTTCGGATGTGCTCGAATTAAAATTATGGAGCAAGGAGCGCCAATCGCTGGTTCCATATCGGTTTCAGCAATCATCATCCGGGCGGGTGGTCACTGCATCGCTTTCCCAGTTCGGCAGCCTGACGGATCAACTTGTCATCCGCCAGACGCCCATGCTGCTCGAGAACATTCGCTCACAGCCTGAGATCGCATCGCTCGGCGAATTGCTTCCCATCCAATCCTATTTGGGCATTCCGTTGATGTCAGGTGGCGAACTGGTCGGTACGCTGGAGGCGGGGCAGATGAACAGCGGGGCATTTGGTCAATACGATCTCGACCTGCTGGTCTTGATCTCGGGTCAGGCGGCTGTCGCGATCCGCAACGCGAAGTTGTACGAAGACGAACAAAAACGTGTTTCTGAACTCACCGGGCTGGCAAATCTCAACCAGTCACTGGGATCGGTGCGTGATGTGCAGGATATTTTTTCCCGCCTGGTTGAGAGCGTGGCGCCTCTATTTGCGGTCGAGATCATTGGGTTTTTGTTATATGACGAAGATAAGCGCGTGCTGGAGGGGAAGATCCCATTTCACGGTATGCCGCCCCATGTTGTTGAGATTTACCGTTCCAGCATTACAGCGAACAGCCTCGCCGAACAGGTTATTCTGAGTCAGAAGCCCATTATCACGCTGAACGCCATGAACGATGAAAAGTGGCGCGCGCTCGGGTTGATGGATGTGGCGACTGCGGCAAGTCTGCGTGACAACGCGCTTATCCCGCTTCTCTCCTCGGGACGCATGCTCGGCTATTTCCAGGTTGGGCACCATACCCGGGGCATTTCCTCCTTTACTGAGGAGGAAATACGCTTGATGAATATCGTGGCAAATCAAGCCGCCGCAATCATCGAAAACGTCCTCTTAGTCCAGCAATCTCGCGCCCGTGCACAGCGCGCAGATGCCCTGCGCCGTATTGCCAGCCTTTCATCCTCAACCGCCACGCTCGAAGAGATCCTCAAATACTCCGTACAGGAACTCTCTCATCTCTTTCAAGTGGATGCAGGGGCGATCTTCCTTCTGGATGAGACCCGTGGAGTTTTACGTTTGAGCCGCGAATCTGCATTCGGCGTTTCAGATGAGATCGGCAACTCCTTTATCCAAATTTTCGTGGATGATCCCAGCTACCGTTATACGGTTTCCGGCAGCCAAAAGCCATTCCTCTCCGGGCGTCTGAGTGTGGATAGGCGCGTCCTGCCTGCATATCGTCCGCTGGCGACTGCGTTGCGGATGGAATCTGCGGTGGTGGTGCCTCTTGTAGTGCGTGAACGCAGCATCGGCGAATTGATGCTCGGGAGCTACAAAGCCGATCATTTCAATTCCTACGACCTTCAAGTCGTTTTAACTGCAGCAGGACAAATCGCCTCCGCTGTTGAGTCTGCCGGCTTGCTCACACAAACGGATGATTCCCTCCGCCGCCGTGTGGATCGACTCTTCGCGCTGACGCAAGTCAGCAGGGAATTGGGGGCATCGCTGGATGTCAAGCATATCATTCAGGCTGTACAGGATGAGGGACTGCGGATCATGCAGGCAGATTGTGCGTCTGTGATACTGTTCGAGCAGAACAAGGAAGCATCATCCCATAAAATTCAGATGTCAGTCGGTTGTGAACGTCAGCGTGAATTAACTTCACTTGAGCAAACAGTTTTGAAGAAGGGCGAAGCGCATATTGTCTCCGACTTTTTGCAGGATGCTGTCCTTCCGCCGCATGAGGGGGTCCGCTCGGCGTTGATCGTTCCAATCCTGCATCAAACTCAAGTATATGGCTTGATCAGTATGCATTCAGCGCGTGCCGGTTTCTTCACGCATGATATGACGGAGATGTTACAAATGCTGGCATTGCAGGCAGGGATTTCCTTAA
>CAYPHR010000196.1:0-5998 GCA_964410375.1 uncultured Anaerolinea sp.
CGGGGGAGTTTTTGTTCTGCCCACTATATGATGGTTGAGGAGGTATTCATGCAAACCAAATCCCCCAACATCCTCGTTCGCTATCCGCTCTGGTCGTTCTTCCTCCTGACCTTCGCCCTGAATATCGCGGTTACCGTCACGCAACTCTACATCCTCAAGATCCCGCAGACCAAACCAATCGCCCTCCTGCAAGTGCTGACCCCCACCATCAGCGCCGTGGTCATCTCCGCCATAATCGGCGGATGGAAGGAAGTGCTCAACCTGCTCTCCGGCTTCACGCGCTGGCGGGTGCATTGGTTCTGGTATCTGGCGGCGTTCATGATGACGGGTTTCCCCTTGCTCATTGCCATCATCTATATCCTGCTCGGCAACCCGAGCCGGGGCATGAATCCAGATGCAACGGTCTGGTCGTTGCTTAGCTTGCTGGGATTTACCTTCCTCAGCGGACCGCTAAGCGAAGAGGCGGGCTGGCGCGGCTTTGCGCTTCCACGCCTGCAAAGACGGTTCTCTGCATTGACCTCCAGCCTGGTCCTGGGTGTACTGTGGGCGGCCTGGCACATCCCATTCTACTTTGAGCCGAACTACGCAGCCAACGGCATGCCGCTCCCGATCTTCATGGTCGTGGTGACCGCATTGTCCATCCTTTTCGCGTGGATCTACAACAACAGCGGCGGTAGTCTCTTCCTCACCATGCTGGCGCACTTCTTCTTCAACTTCTCCAGCGTTTTCCTCGTCCAGCAATTCGGGCTGCTGCCGCCCATGTTGCTCTATATCGGCGGCGGCGGATTGATGATGCTCTTGATCGTGTGGGTTGTCATCTATTTTGGACCGAAACATCTTTCGAAGAAATCGGAAGTCGAATTGCCTTTTCAGGCAGGAGTGCAGGAAGCAGTTTGATCTGACAAGGTAGATGAAATGGGATTTGCGAATCCGACATCCCAACCAGTCGAAACACAGCTGATCCAAAAGGCTTCCACGGGCGATCTGGACGCCTTCAACCATCTGGTATTGACGCATCAAGATCTCGTCTACAACCACGCTTTCGCTTTATTGAAAGATCTCGACTCTGCCGAAGATGCGGCGCAGGAGAGTTTCGTCAAGGCATTTCAGCATATCGCCGAGTTTCGCGGCGGGTCGTTCCGCGCCTGGTTATTGAAGATTGCGACCAACGCCGCGTACGATGTCCTACGCCGATCCCACCGCCGTCTCGTCATCTCCCTGTTCCCTGAAGATGATTACGGCGTGGAGAACGAGTCTCCCGCCTGGCTTACCGACCCCGCTGCATCGCCGGAAACGAAAGCGGAGCAGAATGAGTTAACGAAGGAATTGCATCGAATATTGGATGCATTGCCGCGCGCGTTCCGCAGTGTCATCATGCTGGTGGATGTGTATGAGTTCGATTATGCCGAGGCGGCGAGAACGCTGGGCGTCCCCATTGGGACAGTCAAAAGCCGCCTGGCACGCGCCCGTCTTCAAATGCAGGAGAAACTTCGAGATTCATTCGCACGTTCGATGAACGATCAAGCAACAAAAAGGAACCAATATGGGTACAACCGCTAATGTCATACAACCATCAAGGAAACAGACAAACCGACTCGGAAAAGTCGTGCGGACGATTTTGATCTCGTTCGGATACACCTTGACCGCGCTCCTCGTCCTTGCGCTCGGACTCCCGATTGTCCTGCTCCCGTTATCGACGCCGGTCCCTGCCTGGATCTGGATCCCTCTCGGCATCGTGTACATCGCATTGATCGTCCTGCTGTTTCGCCTCCACACGTGGAAAGGCATCACGATGGGAATATCTGGGATGCTTCTCATTGCCATTCTGGCGGTGATGATCTCACAGGCACTCGCCTTCACTCCGCCCATCACGGATGCAAACGGAAATCCGCTTCCAAACTCCATTGCTTCACTCGAAAAAGTGGTCTTGAACGGCAGCGAGCAATGGATATCCATCCGAGGAAAAGACATGGACAAACCTGTATTACTCTTCCTCGCAGGCGGACCGGGCGGGAGTCAGCTCGTCACCGCACGGCGAGCGCTCGGTGGGTTGGAGGAGCATTTCGTGGTGGTCAATTGGGAACAGCCGGGGGCGGGAAAATCCTTCGATGCAGTGAACAGGCAACAGCTGAGTCCCGAACGCTACGTCACAGATGGGATTGCGCTGGTCAATCATCTGCGCGAACGATTTGATGAGGAGAAAATCTACTTGTTGGGTGAGTCGTGGGGCAGCGCGTTGGGCGTGTGGATGATCCAGCGGAATCCCGAACTCTTCCATGCGTTCATCGGCACGGGACAGATGGTCGCGTTTCTGGAAAACGATTTGATGTGCTATGAGTTCGTCTTGAATTTGATGGAGGAACGCGGGGACACGAAGAAGCTGGAGCAACTCAAAAAGCAGGGACCGCCGCCGTATTACGGCAAGGGCGTGGCGATGAAGGAAGCCGCATTTTTGATGGAGACCTTCAACTACATGAACGCCGACCCGAACATCGCCGACGACGGTTTCAATACGTTTCAAGATCTGGCTGGCTCGGAGTATGGTCTATATGACAAGGTTAGTTGGTTCCTCGGCGCGCTCGTAACGATGGATGTGGTGTATCCGCAACTCTGGGATGTGGATTTCCGCGTGCAGGCGACGCAACTCAAAGTGCCCGTGTATTTCCTGCTTGGTCGTCACGATGTGAACGCGCCGCCTGTGCTGGCAGAAGAATATTTTGAAATGCTGGACGCGCCGCACAAGGAGTTAATCTGGTTCGAGCGCTCGGGTCACAACCCGTGGGTCACTGAGTCCGCCGCGTTCGTGGATGTGGTGGTGGACAAGGTGCTGGCAGAAACGTATGAACTGGTATGCAGGCGTGTTGTTCATGATGATAGACCCTATGTACTTCGGCGTTCTCTCCTGGTTCATGGGACGCAGTGATGTGAATGCCGCTGAAATCCTCGGGTGGTCTACGGTGCCTTTTCAGATCATAGGGCTGTTGGTAAGTATGGTCTCCATCCGTTTGGTCTTGAACTGGCGGCAGGAAGCTCGACAGGATTTGTATCGATATCGCTTGTCAGACATGGAATACCCTAGTTTTTTAGCAGCGATCATGAAAACAAAGTTGTCTTGATCAACTGAAAAAAACGGTTCAAATCGACCAGATGGATCGCACTGTCCACTCGGACAGTGAAAACTTCCCCATCGGTGGGGGAGTTTTTGTTTCGCTGGAACTATCATGCCACAAGAAAGGAAACTGAACTATGAAAACCATTGCGCAATCTGCACCCATCACCCCCGCCATCATCGGTCTTGTACTCCTCTTCGCCGTCATCACCTTCATCGGCGCGACGGGCAAACGCGTCCCCCTGCTCTCCAGCGTCCGCTTGGACATCATCCTGCTTGTGTTTATTGGCATGATGATCTGTCAGCAGGGCGGGATCGGACGCATCGCGGCTGCAAACGAGTGGACCCATCCGCTCTCGATCATCGGCTACCTGCTCGGCGGACTCATCCTGATCATCACGCTGGCGGTCTTCGCCGGTTGGAAACTTCCGTTCATCGCAAATGACGGGCAGGCATTGCTTGCGATTGCAATTCTGGCTGGCATCAAAGTGGTGAATGCCGTGACTCATTATTTTCTGGCACGGTCGTAATCTCCTTGGTTGGATAAAAACAACGCTTCACGCCCCGCCCGAACCTGATTCCACCCATCAAACTTTTCATGGTTTGATGGACGATCCCGCGAAAATGATTGAGGTTGACATGAACAATAAAACTCTACTACCTGCCTTGATTCTGATTTTCCTCCTGTCCTCTTGCCGTGGGATGACAAAGCTCGATGGGGATAAAACAACCTTTGTCGATCAACATCCGTGCCGTATCGCCGGGCAGGATGCCGTTTGCGGAACAGTGCCTGTCTACGAGAACCGCACTGCACAAAGCGGACGGATCATCGATCTGAATATAGCTGTCGTAAAAGCCAGCAGTTCAAACCCTGAACCTGATCCGGTTTTCTTTCTGGCAGGTGGACCGGGCGAAGCGGCAACGGAATCCACCGGGAATGTCGAATTTCTTGTCTGGATACTCGGAGGACATCGCGACATTGTGCTCGTCGACCAGCGTGGAACAGGAGGCTCGAATAACGTGATCGCTCCGCCTTTCCCGGATTTTTCAGGGTTAAGCCCGGATGAATTGGAAACAGAACTCGCAAAATGGATGGACGAAACGATTGCCGGGTTGGATATGGATCCACGTTATTACACCACCTCAGTTGCGATGGATGATCTGGATGCAGTACGCAAAGCGCTCGGATACGAGGAGATCAATCTGTATGGGGTTTCCTACGGCACTACGGCGGCGCAATATTATCTGCACCAGCACGAAGACCATGTGCGGACAGTGATATTGATGGCAGGATCGTTGCTGGATGTTCCCATATTCGAACTGGAACCCGAAAACGCCCAACGCGCGCTTGATCTTGTTTTCGATCAATGCGAGGTGGATAGTGCCTGTCACGCTGCATTTCCCAACGTACGCGATGAATTTGTGGAACTGCTGGAAAGATTGGAAAAGAACCCTGCGGAGGTGATACTGGAAGCAGGCACAGTGGTTCTCACCCGTGATTACTTCGCGGCAAAGGTGGAGTGGCTCACCCGCGACAGCAACCGCAGCGCATCGTTGCCGTTTTGGATCCATGAAGCGTATGAGAACAACGATTGGACGGTGTTTGCAGAAGCCGGCGTCCATGGTCCCGGGTCGCAAGTGATGAGCTACATCATTCGCTGCAGTGAAAAATGGGCAACCTTCACTCCAGACGGGGTCGCCCGGCAAAGCCCCAATTCTTATTTGTTGGATTGGTCCATCACTCAGGCAATACAAATCGGGCTCGTGTGTAAATATGCGCCGCGTGGCGAAACTCCGGAAGGTCTATCCGTTCAGCCGCCCTCGCAAAAGCCTGTATTGCTGTTCAACGGCGAGTGGGATATTCTCGATCCTCCTGGAAATGTAGTTGGCGCACAGGAGCTATGGTCCAACAGCCTGGCTTTGACGCTTCCCTGGCAAAGTCATGAGATCTCCAACCGCAGTGTGGCAATGTGCATGGGAGACATCATCAGCGATTTCATCGATCAAGGCTCGACGGATGAACTGGACACTTCATGCCTGCAAACATTCAAACCACCTGTTTTCAGAGTGAAATAAAAGTCGTTTAATCGGGATCCATTTACCTGGATCTTCTTGAATTGAAAAGCCGGAACAGATTGGAAAGAAGAAATGAACACGCAACTCATATCGCAAATTGGGCTTAACTCCGATGCCCTGCGCGGGGAAACCGTCATCGTAACGGGCGCGGGTGGAGGGATCGGCTACGAAGCGGCGCTGGCATTGCTCTGGCTGGGCGCGAACGTGGTCATTGCCGAGATCAACGCGCAAAACGGCCGCCAAGCCGAAGTGACACTGGAAAAGGAATTCGGCAAAGACCGCGTGTTGTTTGTCCACACGGATGTCGGTGACGAGGAAAGTGTGAAGAACCTGTATAACCTTGCCATCCTCGCCTTCGGCAAAGTGGACGCGGTCATCAACAACGCGACCATCGCCGTGCTGGGCAAGGTCGTTGACGTGCCCATCGAGGAATGGGATCGCAGTTACCACGTCAACTTGCGTGGACCCGTACTGATGGCGAAATATTTTATTCCCGATATGTTCGAACGGGATCACGGCGTTTTTGCCTGCGTCTCCTCCACAGGGACAGCATTCCTTGGCGGTTACGAAACGTTCAAAGCCGCGCAAGTGCATCTGGCAAATACGCTGGATGCCGAACTCGAAGGGACGAACGTGTTCGCGTACACCATCGGACCTGGACTGGTCCCGACCGAAACCGCATCGAAGGCGGTCGGTCAACTCGCGCCACAGATGGACATGAGCGTGGAACAGTTCTTTGAGATGAATAAAGGCGCGGCGTTGTCTGTTGAAGAGGCGGGTGCGGGGTTTGCAGCATCAGTCGTGTTCGCGCAG
>CAYPHR010000197.1:0-5873 GCA_964410375.1 uncultured Anaerolinea sp.
GCCAGATAGAGGGTCAATGCCTCATGTAAATTCAGTTTGATCTCTGAGATTAGTTTCGTGCGCGGAATGTGATAGCGCCCCTGATCATCCTTTTCTATGGGGTATTGAGTTGACAACTCCCTGCGGTCACGAAAAACAATGGTGCGATCCACTCCCAATCGCTCTGCCATCTCAATATCTGAATAAGCGCGCTGAATATACAGCCGCTTCAATTCTTCCAGTCGTTCCGCTTTCGTTCTTCCGCTCATGGTTTCTCCTGGCTTCCCTTTCGCTGATGCGAAAATGTCCCGCAGGCTCCCCTAACTCTCATCATAGCAGTTACCTGCGGGACGGCGCGCATTTTTCACTGAAGCAATAAATATGCAACAGCGTAGCACGCCATCCTGCCGAATTCTGCAACATTTTGTCATGAATTTTGTGATTTCTTTTTCCTGAGGGGGTATAGTCCCCCTTGATCGTCCTCGTAAATGAGCAAGCCTTTGTCGTCCAATGCAGGAAGTGAACGGGTCACATCGGAACGGTTCAAGCCTAACAGCCTTGCAATGAACCCCGCCCTCTTACCTGGATTTTCCTCCACTTTCTCATAGATTTTTTTCAGCCTCGTTTCATCTGATTTTCGAGCCATTTCTGCCTCCGTATTGTGGATTTTTTCCACTTTACGGGAGGCATGTTGCAAGTATTGCAACACTCAGCCTTGGTATCTATGAGAATTTTTGAAACGGGATACCCCTATTTTCTCTCAACTGCATATCAACTGCCCGCTTATTGTGCTATGAAGAAGCGCAAACCGCCCACGCGATTTGCGCAGGCGGACTCATTGCATTTCTGCCTTGTATGGTATGGGCTAATCGCGTGATAGGTCCCACCATATGTGAGAGAACTCAGCGCAGGCGTTTAACTTTAAAAATATCATAGACGAGGGGTGGAGAATTGTCAATTACAATCACCTTACAGTGTAAACTGCCCCTGTCAAGCATTTCCTCATCTTACTCAATACGGTTTTTACTCCCAGTTGAGTAAGTTTCCTTCGGCAGAAAAAGGGATGCCCAGCTATGTCTGATGCAGTTCAGACAAAAAAGGACGCACTTCAGCCCTACCAACCATCTATGTGGGATTCCTGCAAGGGGTTGAAATGGTCTTGACGATGGATACAAAGCGGGATGCTTGAGTTAAGTTGCCGTTAAAAGTAGAAGGACAACGATCGTATACAGTACGCCAAAGTATATTAAGAGCCAGGAGGCGGAAAACGCCGAGCGAAATTTGGAGTACATGAAACTTTTCGCCTCAGTTTGCAGGGAGAAACTGACCTGCTTTTTTTCCTCCATGTCACGCAACCGCTTGCGCAGGAAATTGGAGTACCGGTTGAACTGCGCGAACAGAGAATAACCGAACCAGTATACGAACAAGCCGATGATCCACTGCAGGTCGGGCATATTGATGTTCCACAGGGATGTCAGATTATCCCTGGAGTCGAAAGATAATCCCAGAATGGCGAAGCTGATGCTGAGGAAAAAAGTGGTCACCGTCCAGCGGGTACGGCTGTGTTCCTGTTCGATCTTCCAGATCTGGAGATAGGTGTCATCCATCGGCAGTGGTTTTTCAAAGGCGATCGGGTCAATGGTCCCTGTATTTGCGGTTCAGGTAGGCTTTGTGTTCGACATCCGTTTGCCTGGATATCTCGTAGCGGGTGCACTCCAGCCGGCCAACTATGAATTGCAGCCTGTTCAGGGTGATCACGTCCTCATCAAAATGACGGAGATATTCTGTCAGTTTGTGGAGGTACACAACGCCCTTCGGGACCGCCGTCTTGAAAGCGGCGTCACCGGTAAACACCACAAGGGAATGGATCTGTTCCCTGGGAAGAAAATCCAGCAGTCCGCGGACGGCTTTCACATGGCGGTAGTTCTGGTGCAGCGGATTCGGGGTCTTATTGCGGAAGTTGTAGATGACCTGGGTCCAGTATTGTGATTTCTCGCCGGCAAAGATCCAGCCCGAAAAATGTTTGGTTTCGATCACGAACACACCCTTTGTGGATACCAGGATGTGGTCGATCTGGGTGGTGCCATCCTCATAAGGCAGGGTGATATTGTTCAGCAGGTGGTATTCAGGCGCTTTGAAAGAGGCGGTGAGGACCTGGCGGACCCTCGCCTCGCCTGTGTTCTCCGCAGAACGCATCCCCCATTTTCCCACTGCATAGCCAAGGAGGAAGATAACCGCCAGAACGAACAGGATGGCAGGCGGAAGCAGAATGGGGAGGAGCGATTCCATCAGGTGTTGCTATGCCCGTCTTCTTCTGCCCGGTTCAGCGGAACGCAAGATGCGCCGTATGCTCCATCTGCCGATCAACATCAGGAGGGAAATGCCGAGCAGCGCGCTGACCATCAGGGACTCCATTGGGAAAACGAACCCGATCCGGTCAGGCATGGAACCGCTTATGAATAGCACGATTTGGAATGCGCCACCCATGCAAAGTCCGACAATACTCCAATCTGCGATCTTCCCATATCGTCTTAGCGGCGCTTCGGAGAATTCGCCGAATAGCAGGATGGCGCTGCCAATGACGCTGAGGATCGCCAGCAGGTCGTTGATAAACATGCCGATCATGGCGAAGACTGCGATGATTTCCATTGGTTTCTCCCTGAACGTGATGTTTTAGAGTTCGGTGTTACTCAGCAATTCTTTCAATGCCAGAAGTTCTTCCTTCGACATGGTGACGCCTTTGCCCATCTTGCCATGGTCCGCGGACCAATCGCGCAGATCATACTTGGGTTCGCGGTCATTCCATGAGATGAGGTTGAGTTCCTTGCTCCAACCCGAAGCGGATGTGGAGAGGACGCCAATGGTTTGGACAATTTCGTATTTGATGTCGGACATTTGAATTCTCCCGTGGTGATTATTTGACTCTGTAAGAACCGCACTTATTTTATGATATGTACGTTCTGTTCGAATGGCAATGCGACAAGCCGTACAAGTTTATTTCCATATAGACGTGAGCAGCAGATTTTTTGTACAAGATAACCTAATTGAACGATTTGGCAAACCTCTCCACCACATCGAGCAGTTCGGGTTTCAACCGCGTCCGCACCTCGGCAACTATCTTTTCCGGCACACCGCCGTAAAACGCCTCGGCGATCGAGCCGGCAATCGCCGCCATCGTGTCGGCATCCCCGCCCAGCAGGACGGCATTGCGGACCGCGCTTTCGTAATCGGTGGATTCAAAGAACGCGATGATCGACTCGGGCACCGAACCCGGCGAGGTGGAATCCCAGCGGTACGTGGGTCGGATCTCGTCCAAAGTGCGCCTCAAGTCATAACCGAACCTGGTTTCGATTTCCTGTCGAATGTCCTCCTTCCGGGCGCCGGTTCGCGCCAGGAAGATCGCCAGCGCAATGGACTGCGCGCCTTTGATGCCTTCGGGATGGTTGTGGGTCACGGCTGCGGAGCGTTCCGCTTCACGCAACACGTCCTCGACCGTGTTGAATGCCCACCCTACGGCGCTGACCCTCATCGCCGACCCGTTCCCCAGGCTGTTGTACGGTGTAACGCCGTCTTCCTTGAGCCAGCGTCGGAAATAGCTGCCATAGCCCGCCTTGGGGTAGCGGCGGGCATACTCGACGATCACCTCACCGTAACCGCGCTGGTTCAGGATCGCATCTGCCACTGCCACGGTCAGGACCGTGTCGTCCGTAAACCTGGAACTCCTGGAGAACAATGGAAACTGCGGGTCGGTACAAACCTTCCACTCGTGTCGCGAACCGATCACATCCCCCGCGATCGCTCCAAAAAGACAGGTGCTGCTTTTCATTTCATCGCCCTCAACTTTCGGGTTCCAATTTTTCGGGGCTGATGCCGAAGGCTGCGCACGGCCACACGCTTCCATGTATTGACAAACTCCTGAGGCATGAGGGTCATGGATACCTGCTGATCTCGATGTTTTGAGGGTTGTAGAGCACACCGGGGTCGGATTCGGAGTTGTTCCAGATATTGCTGCCAAACCCGCAATTGAAGCCGGGACCTGCATCGGGTCCCGCCCAGATACGGAGGGTTTCGCCGGGCTGGATCATGCCGCTGAGCGTGCAGGACTGGCTGCCCTTTTCGGAGACAAGACGCCAGCCTGCCAGATTGATCGGTGCGTTGGATCTGTTTTGAATGTCGGCATATTCGGCTTCTTTATTCACGAAGACGATGACCAGGGTTTCAGACGGAGCGCCGGCTTCGAAGGTCGCCTGCGCCATCCACATGCCCATGCCATTGGCGCGAGCCTGGTTATCCGCCAGATCGAACGCGTCCGCGCAGGAGGTGTCGGGAGCGTAACGGAAGGATGTGGCGTATCCCTGCCTGACCATTTCGTGATTGATGAAGGTATCGCCCACAAAGACAAAGCGCAGGATGCGCCCGAAGGCGTCGGTCTCGGAGACGTCGCGGTACAGGATGACGTCCTTGCCGCTGACCAGTTCGATGTTCTTTTGGGTGGATTCCCTGCCGAACGGCTCATTCGTTTCGGGCGTGTCGATGCCGATGTAGCGGAGCGGGACCACATTACCGTCGAGCGAGACGCGGATGGTATCGCCATCGGTGACGCTGACGACTTTGGCATATTGCGGTTCCTGCGGACGGATGCAGGTCGGAAAGGAGGAGGGGACTGTCTGGGGCTGGACGGCAGTTGAGAGAACGAGGAGAGTCGCCGTCGGCGGGGGGATCTCTGTGGGCGCGAGCGTGCCGGTCGGCTGAAGAGTCGGCTGCGGGGTCGGGGTTGCGTCCAGTTCAGCCGTCAGGGTGATCCCCGCCCAGGCGGTCTGCATGGCATGCTCCATCGAGAGCTCGGCGGGCGGTTCCGCTTGCGCCGCGGACGGAGTATCCGGTGATCCTGGCGGGTAGACAGCCACGCAGAAAAAGCATGCAAGGACCAGGGAAACCACTGCAAAGGGCTTACTATATTTTTTATTGGCCGGGGCGAGCAATTTCTCGAAAGGGATCGAGACGAGATGAACCAATCCGCTGAAGAGCGCGATGGGAACGTCAAAGATGAGACTCAAGCAGCCTTTTTGCTGTCGTTTCGACAAATTAATCTCCCTGGATGATGTGTGTCCGGGGATGGCTTCCCCGCTGGACTTGCCCGTTCTTTGATGATCGTGGACAAGTATACAGGAAAAAATGACCCCAAAAAGGCGCGGGCTGAAAACCCTGCGCCGGTGGGGGACTCACCTTCTCATCCTCGCCCGTTCTTTTCATGATCGCGGCCGGTAGTGATCCAAATTTCCACGATGTACACGATCGAGAAAAGGGACACAACCAAAAGCCCGAATCCCTCGGTTCGGGGTGTAAGCATAATAACACCCCAAGCCAACAGGATGTACAAAAGCGCTCTTTTTTCATTTGGATTCATACGGACAAGTATACAGGAGATGATGAGGGTATGGCAAAATGCCGTGCATAATTAATATAACCCAGTTGATTACATCAACTGGGTCACGCAGACGTTGTTGTCATTTGGGAAAATTCTTTGCCCTGGGTATGTTCGATGGAAACGCTTGTAACCTGCGTTCTGTCCAGGATTCAGGCATTGAAGTCATCCTCAAACAAATGTATGCCTGCCGGTAGTGAACCTTTTCAATCCGCCAAGCCATTCCGCAGGGCAATGACCGCCGCGGATCTTCGCTGTGGCTTGGCTCTCTGTCTGACAGCTTTCGGTTGACAGTCGCATGATTCGATCTGGACCGCGCCTTTTCGTGGATCGTTTCAACTCAAAACCAGGAAACAAACCATCCAACGCGCCGGATTATCACAATTACAATTATTGTGTAGCGTTAATGCAGATTGCGTATATTTCGATTGACGATGGGGCAATGGGGTTGGGCGTGCGTTTGCTGGGC
>CAYPHR010000198.1:0-5855 GCA_964410375.1 uncultured Anaerolinea sp.
TGATGAGCACGTTCTTGTATTTCTTCGTCAACTGCACCTGCGACATGCCCAGCCCGGAGTATTCCACGTATGCCTCATCAATGACAAACGGAATGCCCGTCTCGGCGATGCGGACGAAATCCTTCGCGTCCATGAAGTTGCCGGTCGGGTTGTTGGGGTTCGCAACAACGATGATCTTGGTCTTATCCGTGATGGCGTTCAGGATGCCATCGGGGTCGAAGTGCAGGTAGTCGTCCTTGTAGATCATCGGCACGTTGACCATCTTGGCGCCAAGCAAAGTGCCGCGTAATTGATAGATGGCGAAGCAGGGCGTGTGCTGGATGATCTCATCCTGCTGCGGCACGAGGAACATACGGAAGATGTTGTCGTAGACTTCGCTCGAGCCATTGCCGATCATCACGTTCTCGGGACCGTCCACGTTGTTCATTTCGGCGATCTTGGTGCGCACAACCAGCCCCTGGTCGGGATAGCGGTTCGCCATTTTGGCGTACTTGAACATTGCATCCAGCACCTTGTCCGAAGGTGGCAGCGGATTCTCATTGGACATCATACGGTGCAGGGACGGGTCGCGCCATGCCTTTTCGATGTGATCCGAGACGTACATCGGGATTCCCTTAACCCATGGGGCATAGTACTCTTCGATTTTTTTCATTTTTCAATTCTCCAGTTTCTAATTCTTTATGCCTTGCCGACACTTTTCAACTTCTGCATCCAACCGATGACTGCCTTGCGCGTCGCATCGCGGACGAAGGTATCCAGCTTACCAGGGTCGTACTCGTCGCGATGGGCGTTGATGTATTCCCATTTCGCGTCGATCAACGTGTGCTTCAACTCGGTGGACACGTTGAACTTCGCGCCGCCCGCCGCCAGAAGTTTCTCGATGTAATCATCGGGCAGACCGGTTCCGCCATGCACCACCAGCGGAGTCTTGATGCCGTTCCCGTTCAGCATCTTGTGGATGGTCGCCATGCGCTCGAAGTCCACCTTCGGATTCTTGGTCTTGTACACGCCGTGCGCGGTGCCGATGGCAGGAGCGAAGATGTCCACGCCGGTGCGTTCGACAAATTCAATGGATTGTTGCGGATTCGCCAACTGCGCCTCATCCTCCGCGACTTTGATCTGATCCTCGACCCCGCCGACAGTGCCCAACTCCCCTTCGACCGAGATGTTCCCGACGCTGTGGCAATAATCCACCACTTCCTTCGTCTGGCGGATGTTCTCCTCGAACGGCTGTTTGGACGCGTCGATCATGATGTTGGTGTAACCGGCGTCTGCGCACTTCTTGCAGTAGTCGATCTCGGTGCAGTGGTCGAGATGCAGGCAGACCGGCACCGGCGCTGACTCCGCCAGCGTGCGGTAGATCGCCACCATCATGTTCGTGCCGAGGAACTTGGACGGTTTGACCGATGTCTGCACAATGACCGGCGATTTGGTCTCGATGGCGGCGTCGACCACCGCCTCGAACTGGAGCAGGTCGGTGATGTTGAACGCCCCGACGGCGTATCCATTCTTTGCCGCTTCCACCATGATTTCTTTTGCATTTACGATAGACATTTTTTCTCCTTATGGGTATTGTCGAACTGTTTGCTGCCTATTTTTTATTTTTCTTCTTTGCTATATCCTTCAACCACTGTTCCCAGCGGTAATCCGTTACATGCTGGCGGAAACGTCCAAACCACAGGTGGGCATATCCCTGAAAATCCTCCTCCAGTGTGGAGATCACGGTTTGTGTCGTTCCCCACAGCGCCTCGTGCAGTTCGGACATGGGCCACATCAGCCTCAGGCGGGCATAAAGCCTTGGGGTCACTTCACCAAAGTATTCGTTAAGAAAGAAGCGTACCTGTTCCTCGTTCAGGCGGTGATGGTGCGCGAAGTTCGCAAGGTCAAAGAAAATGTCGCCCATGCCGGCATATTCCCAATCCATCAGACGCAGTTCGCCAAGGTCTCCCGCGACATCCTCCTCCAGCCAGTTCAGGTTGAGCAGGTCATTGTGGCAGGGCGTGGGGGGGTACGGGTCTTTTTCGAGCGCCTTGCGGGCTTCGTTCATTTTTTGCATGATGAAGTCCCAATCGTTTGGAAATTTTGCGCCTTTCTGTTTTGAAACCTGGGTCAGCATTTCGATGCGTTTGAAGACATCGAACTCGCCTTTGAGTTTTGGCGCACGGCGATGGAACAGACGTATCTTTTTTATGACCTGCGAGAGATAATCAGGCTTGATCATTTCTTCGCGGGGAATATGCCTGCCGTTGACAAAACTGGTGACGATGTAGCCTTCCGGCTCGATGAAGAACATGACTTCCGGCGCGATCCCGAGTTCACCTGCGACGCGGTTCGCCACATGCTCTACATCGCGCTTGATGCCCAGTAGTTCGGTGTTTTCTCCTGCGAGCCGAATCACGTACGCCTTGCCGTCGGCTTCGACCTTGAAATTCAAATTGGTGATGCCGCCGCTCAATGCATTGCGCTTAAGGTTCTTTGATTCGGCAAGGAAGGGAACTTTCGCTATCGCTTTGTCAATCGTTAAAGTCATGTTCTCGTTATCCTTTCATCATGCTTTGATGCGCTCGTTCTTTGGATCCCATAAGACGGTCTGCACTACTTCCGCGCCAACCTGTTCGCCGAAACATTCGATCTCCAGTTTTGTGCCGGGTTTGGAATATTCCATCGGCAGGTATGCATATGCAATCGACTTGTTGATCGAGTAGCCAAATCCGCCTGAAGCCACCCATCCGACGGTTTTTCCGTCGACTCGGATAGGCTCCTTGCCCATGACGATGGTGCGGTCGTCTGCGAGAGTCATTGTGCAGAGTTTGATCTTGATGCCTTCCGCCTTCTGCTTGACCAGTGCTTCCTTGCCGATGAAATCGCCCTTGTCGAGTTTCACGGCAAATCCAAGACCGGCTTCATACGGCGTGTAGTCAGGCGAAATCTCGCCGCTCCAGTAACGGTAGGCTTTTTCAAGGCGCAGGGAATCGATGGCTTTGTACCCTGCCGCCACCATGCCGTCGGGTTGACCGGCTTCCCACAAAGTATCCCAGAGCCTAAGACCATATTCCATCGGGCAGTAAAACTCCCAGCCAAGTTCGCCGACGTAAGTCACGCGGGAGGCGAGTGCAGGCACGTCACCGACAGTGATGCGTTTGGCGGTCATGTACGGGAAGCCCGCATTGGAAACATCATCTGTGGTAACTTTTTCAAGGATGGTACGAGCCTTGGGTCCCCACATGCCGATACAGGCGTAGTTCGAGCCGACATCTTCCAGTGTTACGCTGCCATCGTCGGGCATCTGAAGCGAGAGCCAGGACATGTCATGCTGGCCAAACGCCGTTCCCGTCACAATGAAAAAGCGGTCTTCGGCAAGTCGCGTGACCGTGAAATCGCACTCGATGCCGCCGCGTTTATTGAGGGCTTGCGTGTAGACAAGGTTACCGATTGGCACATCAATTTGATTGGCGCACACATAATTGAGGAATTTCAACGCGCCCGGTCCGCGCACCTCGAATTTGTTGAACGAAGTTTCGTCGAACAAGCCTGCGTTTTCGCGCGTCATCAAGTGTTCGTGCCCGATGGCGCGACTCCAGTTGTGGCGCATCCATCCGCGCGGTTCATGTCCATGCGTGGCGTGTTCTTCATATTTGCGGAACCAGTTCGGGCGTTCCCAGCCCATCTTCTCGCCGAAGGAGCAGCCGAGATCGCGTAAACGGAAATATGTGGGGGAGACGCGCACATTGCGTTTGGAAAGACGTTCCTCGCCAGGGTAATGGATGTCGTAATATTGGGTGTAGGTTTCGAGAGTGCGCGCGCGCACGTATTCGAGGCTGTTGTAGTTCGGACCGAAGCGGCGCACATCCAACCGCCACACGTCCCATTCGGGCGAGCCGTCAATAATCCACTCCGCCATCACTTTGCCGATACCGCCCGCGCCTGCAAGTCCATGCGCACAGAACGCACACGCAACCCAGAAGCCTTTGACGGAGGTTGGTCCAAGCAAGAACTCGCCATCCGGTGTGAAGCCTTCGGGACCATTCAACAGTTGAATGACTTCGGCGTTTTCAATGGCAGGCACGCGGCGGATGGAGTTTTCCATCAACGGCGTAAAGCGTTCCCAATCCGGTGCCAGCAGTTGGTATTTGAAATCCTTGGGGATGCCTTTCAAGCCGAAGGTGGCGGGGTCGCGTTCATATCCGCCCGTCACCAAGCCGCCGACCTCTTCGCGCCAATAGACCAGCAGGTCAGGATCGCGCAGATTGGGGAAAGTATTAGTCACACCTTCGATGGGTTTTGTCAGGATGTACAGATGCGCCATCGGGATGACAGGCAGGCTCAACCCGACCATTTTTCCGATCTCGCGTCCCCACATCCCCGCGGCGTTGACCACGACCTCGGTCTTGATCGTGCCCTTGTCGGTGACGACCTCATGCACGCGTCCGTTCTTGACATTGATGGCTGTTACCGTGGTATAGGGCAGGATCTGCGCCCCGCGGTTTTTTGCGCCGATGGCGAGGGCGTTGGTGAGACCTGTCGGGTCAATGCTGCCGTCGTTGGGAGTGTATGCCGCACCGACCACACCTTTGATGTCCATCAGCGGGAACATATTCTGCGCTTCTTTGGGGGAGATCAACTCCATGGGCACGCCAAAGGACCGCGCAAGACCGACGAGGCGGCGGGTCTCCTCCATGCGCTCGAAGGACGAGGCGAGACGAATCCCTCCCACTTCGCGCCAGGAAGTATCCTGCCCCGTTTCGGCTTTGAGACTGCGGTACAGATCCGTGCTGTAGTGCATCATGCGGGTCAGGTTCGCGTCCGAGCGCATCTGACCCACAAGACCAGCCGAATGCCAGGTGGAGCCGGACGTCAGTTCGTGCTTTTCGACGATTACGACATCCTTCCAGCCCATTTTGGTCAGATGATAGGCAATGCTTGCGCCGCCCACGCCTCCGCCGATGATGACGACCTGCGCCTGCGTTGGAAATTCAGACATATATGTCTCCTGTAGTGATGACAATGGACAATAGACCATTGACGATGGACGACCATCTATCGCCGATCATCAGTGTTCCATCGTCTCGTTATTTCTGCCAAACCGAATCGGGTCTTGCCATTTCTGCCACAATATCGAAGGTCGAAATCGCGCCAAGGGGAAATGCATCAGGGTCGTCCTTGTCCACCACCACCAACCTGTGATAATGGTTCTGGATCATTAAATCTGCGGCTTCGCGCAGGCTGGCATTGATGTCAATGGTCAGCGCGGGGTGCATCACATCTCGGACGATCAATGACTCGTCCACGCCTTCTTTGACAAAGCGCAACAGATCATGTCCGCTGACCACGCCGAGAATTTTTCCCTTTGAGTCGACCACCAGCACAGAACGCCAGCCTGCAGATGTCATCGCTCGTGCTGCAGAGACGACAGGGGTTTTCCCACGGCAGACGAGGATCGCATCCGACATTACGTCGCCGACTGTATCCCGCTTGGATTTGATTTCGCTTGCAATACCAGCTACAAAATCAGAAAGGGAAATGATGCCGACGGGTTTCTCATTTTCCGTGACCAGCAGGCGGCTGACCTTCTTTTCCACAATGATTCCGGCGGCTTCGGAGAGGGGGGTGTTTGTCTCAACCGAATCGATGGGATGGGACATAAGGTCTGCGGCAGTCAATCTTTGCATCACGGCGAGGCTCTCCTCATCCGATGAAAGCCATTCGCCCGCCAATAGGTCGAAGTCTGAGATCAATCCCAATACCCGCCCATCGCGGTCTTCCACCACAAGTGCATGGACATGGTGTTGATTGAGCAGAACTGCCACCTGTCCCAGTGTAGCGGTGGGTTTGCAAGTGATCAAGCCAACGTGCAT
>CAYPHR010000199.1:0-5803 GCA_964410375.1 uncultured Anaerolinea sp.
GGAGCAAATCCACGAGAATATGAAGGCAGGCGAGATCGCAGAACATATCACGCCTGAGATCATGGAACGGATCGATGAAATTCTTGGGCTAAAGAAGAAGGACGAAGACGACGATTAACGAAAATGGGCGCGGTTACCGCGCCCATTTTTTATATCTTCGAAAAATAATTTTCCTCCACGCTTTGCCAGGTCTCTTCGCGCAGTTTCATGTATTTCGCCAACAGCGGATGGACGCGCGAAATATCCTCATATATCTTTTGCGCCACCCTGCGGATGGAAAAATGTGCATTTGCCGCTGTTCTTAATTGGCAGAAGGCGAACGCTTCACGCAAGTTGAACTGAGCCAGCACGCGGCGGTTGAATCCGTTGGGGACGATATACTGCGCCACGTCAGGATTAAAGACGTGAAGTTTCTCATACATCTGGTTCGCGGACTCCATCGCCGCCTCATACTTGGACCCGAAGCCTGCTTCCGTTATAAGCAGCGGAGTCGTGTGCCCGAGCCTTGTCGTCAGGCGTTGCGGCGTCTGCGTCATCATGCGGTGACGTTTGAACTCGGCGTACGCGCCCTGATCCATGACGAGGTCGAAGGTGTAAGTAGCGTATTCCAGTTCGCGCAGGGGAACGTCATATTTGCCAAGTCTGCCGAGCAGGGTTTCAGCAAGTCCTTCGCGCTCATTCTGTGACAGCGATTTCACATGCTCAAGCGCATCGGTAAATCCCATTTCTCCAAAGCGATAGATCGCCGCCGCAAGGATTTTATCTTCGCCGTGTGTGTCGTACTCGATAAGATTACACCACTCCGAATTTCCACTCCCCATTTTCCACTCACTACTTGCGAGTTCCTTCATCGTCTCAACCAGATACTCATTCGCATCAGCGTACTTCACCAGCGTGGGAGTTTCACCCTTCGCCACTTCCTTCATCTTTTCGCCGATTTCCCGCACCTCCGCGAGCGGATGCGAGAGCATTTTGCGGATGGTCATTTCGATAACGCGGGCGTTGGCGGTCATGCCGACATTGGCGTTGGCAGCGGCGGGCAGCAGAAAGCGGCATCGGTCCACGTATTGCGAGCGGATGCGGCGGTCGTAGGCTTCGTCGCTTTCGTTTTCGCGGCGCGGAGTCCGTTCGACAATGAGACTCTTGACCGGGTCCAGCGATTCGGCATAGGTCGAGAAAAGGAGGCGGACGGTGTCCATGAATTCGTCGCGCAGGGGATGTCCATCCAATTCGGGCGGGATGGTGAAGTCATCCGATCCCCACTTTTGATAGCGCGTGGATTTTTCGGTGTAGGAGGCGAGGCGGTTGCCTTCGATGGCTTCAATGGCAACGCGCGAGACATTCTCGAGCGCAATATGCAAAACGGCGTGCTCCGCAACCGAGGCGTGCCCGTAACCGACGACCCATTTCTCGTGAAATTGCGCGGACTTTTCATCACTTAACTCCGCAGCGATCTCGCGGAAGGATTCGGGTGAGCGCGAGGTCTTGGCGAACGCCACAGCGATGGTTTCCGGGCTGAGCGCGCGCGGGGATAGTAAATAAATTTCTCGTTCGGGCATGGGTTCTCCTGTAAGAAGCTGGACAGTGAAAGATGTTTGCGGTCGTCAAACTTCCATGGTTTATTCAAGAAAAAGCGACCAGCCCATTTTGCGCTGATCGCTTCGGTGATTTTACCCCATCGGGTGCTTCATTGGCGCGCCGCCAAGCAGATGCAGGTGCATGTGAAAGACGGTCTGCCCGCCGTCGGCGTTGGTGTTCATAATGAGGCGGTAACCGCCTTCGGCGATGCCCTCCTGTGCGGCAAGTTCCCGTGCCACGAACACCATGTGACCGACAAGCGGTTTGTCATCGGCGATCATCAGGTTGACTGAGTCGATGTGTTTGTTGGGCACGATCAGTATGTGCGTCGGCGCGGCGGGATTGATGTCGCGGAAGGCGGTCACCTGCTCATCCTTGTACACATTCGTGCTGGGGATGTCGCCTGTGACGATCTTGCAAAAGATACAATCGGACATGATGTGCCTCCAGAATTATGGGGTGGGCATGGGACCGTATTCTTCAGCGCATACGATCTCATAATATTCGTGTTCGATCTCTTTATTGCTTTGCGCGTAAGTCGCCGCTTCCTTGCCGATTGCCCGGACCATATCAATAGCCATCAGCGCTTCATTCGGTGAGTAGGTGGGCAGAGTCATTGGCGGGACGTTGACCCTGCCTTCGGGCAGGAAATCGGGACGCAGCGGGTCAACCTCGTTGGCAAGCGGTACCCAATTGTACATGATAGGTCCGCGTGTATTGGATGTGAATCCCAGCCTGAAACGAAGCTGACGCGCCGCTTCCACCGGGCGGACGCCAAATCCGCCGTTGGGCCAGATGAACGCCACCGGATTTTTTGCAAAATAACTTTCAAATCCGTTCAGCGAACCTTGCAGTTCACGTGCGATCACATTCTTTGCCGATTCATCCGATAGTTTGGTGTCCGGAAAAGCGCCTCTTGCCTGATGATCCACAAAGCCCTCGCGCTCCAGTTCGATATTTTCCTGGATCAAACTCTCAGGTAAATCCGGTCCGCTGACCCAGCCGTTGACGATGGTCCAGCCCCAATTCTCCCAATATTCCCGAAAGACTTTGTCAAAATATTCGGCGTCGTGGTTCCCGTCCTGGATGATCAAGACCGAGCGCGGAGGGATGCGCACATTCCGCTCGACGAACGCCTGGAGTTGTTTGGTGTTGATCGCCTCGAATCCCTGCTCCCTGAGCTGGTTCATGAGAGTGATCAGTTCTCCCACGCTGATGCTGTCCGGCAGTTCCGCGGTGCCGCGGTTGACGTTCTTGATCAGGAGGACCATGACCACCGTGCCGGGTTCCGCATTTGACGGATTCCATTTATTGCGCAGGTAGCGGCAGGTTTCATTAATGTAGGTGTGGGGTTTATCCAGCGGATTTAATAAGGATGTTTGAAAGGTGCCTGGCAGGACCGGCGTTATGCTCTCCTGAGTTGGCATTGTTTCTGAAAGCGTCGCGTTCACCGGCGTTTCCGTCTGCGCCGATGGAAGCAACTGGCACGAAGCCAGCACGGAGACAATTGACACGATGGACAGGAAACGAAATATGATTTGCCCAAAGGGATATGACAGTTTGTTCATAGGGTTACTTTATTGTAAACGAAATCCTCGCGGCGAAATGACAGGGCAACCCAAATGCTGCTGCCCTGTTGAATGAAATTGGATAATTCTTGTATATTGAAGTTTGGATGAAGTTATTATGCAAGTTGATGCAGTGGTTATCTGCTTATTTCATATGTCAGATTCTACCTGAAAAAACAGGGCATTTACCAATGTAAATACCCTGTTAACTTTCTTTAACTGCTTTCTAATCTACTCGTCGCTTTTGCCCGAAATGAAATCCTCGGTCATCTGGTGTGCGATATCGTCGCGGAATTGTTTTGGCGGGCTCTTGAAGAAATAAGAGGATGGTCCGATGATGGGACCTGCCAGTTCGCGGTCGAGCGCGATCTTGGCACAGCGCACAGCGTCGATGATGACGCCCGCCGAGTTGGGACTGTCCCATACTTCGAGTTTGAGTTCTAGGTTGAGCGGTACGTTGCCGAAAGTGGTGCCTTCCATGCGGATGTAGCACCATTTGCGGTCGGTCAGCCATGGCACATGGTCGCTCGGACCGACGTGGACATTATCGGGTTCAACTTCGTAGGGGATCATGCTGGTGACGGCGTTGGTCTTGGAGATCTTCTTGCTTTCGAGACGTTCACGCTCGAGCATGTTCAGGAAGTCGGTATTGCCGCCGAAGTTCAGCTGGTACGTGCGGTCGATCTTGACGCCTCGATCCACGAAGAGGCTGGTCAGCGCGCGATGCACGATCGTCGCCCCGACCTGACTCTTGATGTCGTCGCCGAGAATGGGCAGACCGGCATCTTCGAAGCGTTTCCCCCAGTATTCGGAGGAGGAGATGAAGACGGGGATGCCGTTGACGAACGCACAGCCCGCCTCGATAACCTGTTCCACATACCATTTGGTCGCCATTTCCGAGCCGACGGGCAGGAAGTTGACGACCACATCCGTGTGGGTTTCGCGCAACAGGCGGACAATGTCCGCTGTGGGACCGGGGGCTTTTTGGATGACTCCGCTCAGGTATTTGCCCAAACCGTCATGGGTCATCCCCCGCACGACCGGGGCATGGAGGCGAGGTACGTCCGCGAATTTATAGGTATTGTTCGGCTCGGCGAAGATGGCTTCAGAGAGATCCTTCCCGACCTTTGCCGCGCTGATGTCGATGCCGAGGGTGAATTCGATGTCCTTGACGTGATAATCGCCCAGTTGGGTGTGCATGATGCCGGGGATGTTCTCGTCCTTTTTGGCATTTTTATAAAATTGAACGCCCTGCACCAGGGATGAAGCGCAATTCCCCACGCCGATGATGGCGACACGTACTTTTTTACCTGCCATGAAAGTTTCTCCTTGAGTTTTGATTACAGTTTCCTTATTGTTTTGCCAGCCAGTTTTCCAGATATACTCGTAAAGTATAATCTTACCGTAGCTGTTATGGACCGATCCAGATTTTTACTTCGACTTTTAGAGATCACCCGCGGACTTGGCACGATGGTGGATTTGGATACCTATTTGCAATCCGTGCTTTCCGCCGCCACCGAACTGACCGGGAGCGAAAGCGCATCCCTGCTCGAATATGACGAGTCTGCACAGGATTTTCATTTCAAGTTCGTGCCGTGGTTCCATCGCGATGTGATCATGTCTGCACGCGTCCCGTTGCAGGGCAGCGTGGCGGGGTGGGTCTTCCTGAATATCAAACCGCTTGCCATTGACGATGTCTCGAAGGATGGGCGCCACTATCGCGGAATAGATGAGATCGGCGGATTTGTCACCAAGTCCATTCTGGGTGTGCCATTGCTGGTGCATGGAAAGCCCGTCGGCGTGCTGGAAGTGTTCAATAAGCACGATAATTATACCGGCGAAGATATCCGCGTACTCGAATCCCTTGCGGCGTTGACATCAACTGCCCTGCAGAATGACATGCTCGAAAAGAGCATCATGTCATCGCAGGAGGAAGCCCGCGAACTTGATCGTCTGAAGAACGAATTCATTGCCATTACTTCGCACGAACTCCGTACGCCGCTGGGGTTGATTCTCGGTCATTCCACGTTTCTGAAGGAACTGCTCGGAAATGAATATGAAGAGCAAGTGGATGCCATTATCCGCAACGCATCCAAATTGAAAGAGATCATCGAAAGCCTCACCAGCGTAAAGAATTACCAGTCAGGCGGCGCGCTGGTTCGCTCGCGCAGGGTGTCCGTGGCGCGGATCGTTCAGGATGTTACCAGCTCCTTTCAGGATATGGCGCTTAAGAAGGGGATTCTGATCACAAATGATATCCTGCCCGGTCAGGACCTGTGGGTGGATATCGACGGCGGCAAGATCGCCATCGTTTTGAGCAATCTTTTGAAGAATGCCATTACTTTTACCAACGAAGGCGGCGAGGTTATCATCCGCGCGGAGCAGCAGCCCAATTTTGTGGAAGTCTCCGTGAAGGATAACGGCGTTGGGATTCCCGCCCGCGACCTGCCCCATATCTTCGACCGCTTCTATCAGGTCGAATCCCACCTCACGCGACGGCATGGCGGCATGGGACTTGGGCTGTCCGTTGCGAAAGTCATGGTGGAAATGCACGGCGGACGAATCTGGGCGGAAAGCAGGGAGGGTGCCGGCAGCACGTTTACATTCATCCTGCCGGTCGGTCCTGAAAAAGAGAAAACAGAAATCAAAAAGCCGTT
>CAYPHR010000200.1:0-5802 GCA_964410375.1 uncultured Anaerolinea sp.
CCTTAACACGGCATTGAAGCCGGTTTCCTCCACGATGAAGATCGCAGCGTGGTAAAAGCCGAATTTTTCGTTGATCAGGTTCACGGTCCGCGCAAAGATCGTGTTCAGGTCGAGCGTGGAAGTGATGAGTCTGCCGATCTCCGCCGATGCCGCGAGGTATTCGTTGCGGCGGCGGATGGCTTCCTCCGCTCGTTTCCGCTCAGTAATATCCCTCGCGATCCAAAACACGCGGTCTTTGTCCAGTTTCGTCAGGCTGGCAAGAAACCAAAAGATCTGATTTTCAACGGGTAGTTCGTATTCGAATTGAACCTTTTGCGATGAGTTCATTGCCTCGAGCGTTTTCTCGAGGAAGCGGTCGGCGACTTCAGCCGGGAAAAGCTCGTGGAATGTCTTTCCGAGCAATTCCTGCGGCGGGCGTACCAGCAGGGAAGGGTTGGTGGGCGCGATCTGTTCGTAGCGACCGTCCCTGTTGATCACCAGCACCACGTCGTCCATGGCGGAGAAGAGCGCGCGGAGGTTGGTTTCGGATTGCTCCACCCGTTCAAAGAGGTGGTCTTTTTGGATGGCGGTGGCAACCTGGATTACTATGGTTTCCAAAAGGCGGAGTTCGTCCTGTGTTACCACCCGGTCTTCCTCGAAGAAGTCGATGCCGATCGTGCCGATCACTTCGTTTTCGGCGAGCAGCGGCAGTATCAGCAGGTTTTTGGTGCCGCGCACTGCCATGATGTTTCGGATCGGCTCGGTAAGCGGGTTATTCATCACGTTGCGGATGTAGACCGGCCGCTTTGTGCGTAGTACCTCTTCCGTCGCGGCGTTGCCGGCAATTGGAATGATGGTTCCAATGTCGGATGATTCTCCCACGATGGATGATGCGTCAGCCGCTAGGACCAGTTCGGTCTTTCCACTGTTCATCAGCGCTATGCCGACATGCCCGGCGGAGAGCAGTTGTGCCAGGTTGCTCGCAATGCTCTGCAGGGTATCCCTCAACACCATGGATCTGGACGCCGATGTCACCACCTGGTTGACGATTGTGAGTTCCTGCGCGCGTTTCTGGGTTTCCTGGAACAGCCTTGCGTTTTCGAGCGCGAGCGATAACTGGTCTGCAACCTGTTTGATGAGCAGTTGTTCGTCCGTTGTCCAAACGCGGTTCTGGTCATCCACAAGACGCATCATTGCCAGTTCATCACCGATCTGAATGTTGGCAGTGTAAGCCGCCATGGCGCTTTTATCCGTTGCGGGCGGAGTGGGCGGCATGGCGAGAGAGGATGGACGACGCCGGGTGATGGGTGTGGTCGCGGAGGGGGATGCGGCGGGAGTTTTCCTCGCAGGTTTCGGGTCCGGAGCAGGATGCGCTTCATCCTTGACCTTGGGCTTGCTGCCAGGTTTCAGGACATTCTCTTCGGGTTGAATTTCCTTGAAGAGCTTGTCAAGCCGCTTGTTTATTTTCGGTTTCCTTGGCATATTCCATTAACTCCTGGGCAAGTATGCGGTACTGGATGGAGCCGCGCGCGCCGGCTTTGTATTGCGTGATCGGCATGCCGGCGATGGGACTTTCCCGCAGCTTGGTGTCGATCTCGATGACGGTATTGAACACGCCCTCGCTGAAAGTGGTGCGAAGTTGTTCGTGGATGTTGCGGTGGGTGCGGTTGCGCCTGTCCAGCATGGTGACGAGGATGCGATAGGCGAGACCGGGATTGTCGTCCTCGCGCGTGCGGCGAATGAGACTCATCATGTTGCGCAGCGCATAAGCGGAGAAATATTCCGCTTGTGTCGGGATGAGCAGCAGGTCTGCGGCGGCGAGGGCGTTCCGTGTGATCGCTCCGAGCGCGGGCGGGCAGTCGAGGATGATGTAATCGTACGACAGACCGTTCGCGCCGCGAATGGCGCGCTGGAGGATGGTGGTGTAATTCGTCCGCACCGGCAGGAACTGTTCAGATGTTTCGATCTGCGAACTGGATGGGATCAAGTCAAGATTGTCGACGTCTGTTTTGCGGCAGGCGCTCAACAAGGGCATGTTGTCCAACATGATGCTGCTGGATGTGTTCTGTGCCTCGCCGGGTTCGAAACCGAGCGCGAGGGTGAGGTTGGCTTGCGCGTCCAGGTCGATAAGCAGGACGCGTTTGCCCAGTTCCGCAAGTGCGGCGCCGAGGGAAAGGGTCGTGGTGGTTTTTGCGACCCCGCCTTTTTCATTGGATATAGCGATGGTTCTTAGCATGGTTGCCTCATTTGCGGATTACCGGTCGGGCGGCGGAGCGACTTTTTGCGGGATGATCTCGATGCGGGAGACATTCAACGCCTGCCGCAACTCGCCGATAGCGGTTTCGATCATTTCCTGCGGGTCGTTCGTTCCGCGTATCTTGGTGGTGATATCTGCCACGAGGCGCTCGCGTTCGGCGCGGCGGGCAGTTTGGTCGAACAGGCGGGCATTTTCAGCAAAGATCGCCACGCGGTCCGCCACGGCGTTGATCAGGTCCATCTGGTCGGACTGAACGTGCTCATGTTTTGGCACAAGCACAGATAGCTTGCCGATGGTCTGTCCGCGGATGATGATGGGGACGGAGATGCTCTTCCGTTCGAGTTTGTCATCGGCTGGCATTTCCTGACCGGAATTTCCGCCTCCCAGCGGGATGGCTCCGATGGGTGTGTAGCGGAAGCCCGTGATCTTTTGCTCCTGCGAGAGTTTGTTCCAGGTATCCTGGAAGTATTGCCGGGAGATCGCCTCCGCCTCTGCGAGGGATTTTTGCGTCTGTTCGTAGAGGCGCGCATTTTGGATTGCGATGCCGACCTGGTCCGCCAGTGTGGAGAGAACCTCGACATCCTCATTTGAGAAAGCGTTCGGTTCGGTGCTTTGTACGTCCAATGCGCCGATGACCTCCCCGGAAATGTTCAGCGGAAGCGCCATTTCGGAGCGGGTTTGCGGAAGATCGGGGTTGTTGAAGAAGGTGGCATCCTCGCCAACGTCCAGCGCGATGCGCGGCTGACCCGTGCCGGTCACGTATCCCACGATACCCTGTTCGCCGATCTTCAATTGATGTCCGCGTCGCAGCATGTTCTGTCCGCCCGAACTGTTGGCTGCGCCGAGTACGGCATATTCCCCGCTGGGGTCGTTCAGGAAGATACCGACATGATAGAAGCCGAATTGCTGGCTGATGACTTGCGAGATCTGGGGCAGGAGTTCCTGCAGGTTTTGCGTACGGTTAATGGCTTGTGCAACTTTGGCAATGGCTTCATATTGTTTGCTGCGGCGTGCGCCTCTTTGCAGCTCATCCTGTAATGCGGATGTCCGTTCCACGACGCGCTGCTCCAGGGATTGGATCAATTCGCGCAGGTTGGCGGTCATGGTGTTTAGTGTGGTGGCGAGAATACCGAGTTCGTCTTGAGATTGTATTTCCGCTTTTGCGTTCAAATTCCCTTCGATGATTTCATTGGCTGCGCGAGTCAACTGCCTTAACGGTGACGTGAACCTGTTACCGATGGCAAACGAAGCGGCGGTTCCGAGCAAAAAGATCACCACGATCAGGAAAAGGCTTCTGACTAGCGTGCTGCGCGTCTCAATGATCTGTTGACTGACGAGGGCGGCTTCCGTGAGAAGTTCGTTTGACGGGGCAATGGTTACAAGCACATATTCCACCTGGGGAATTTGCTGATACGCCACATACCTTTCGGCGCCTCCGACTTCAATGGTGAAGATGCCCCTTGTGCCGTTTGTGATGCGGCTCAGGATGCTGAAGAACTCGGGCGCAGCTTCGGGCAGGGTGCCTGTATCCATGATCTCGCCCAATTTTGCAGCCTCGTCTGTGATTCCGAAGTCGCCGTACCCCTGTTCAGGCAGCGCGATCAAGCGGTTGTTGTTGTCCACGATGAAGGCGTAGCCAGTTTCACCGACTTGAATATTGGAGACCAGATTCGTGATTTGCGTAAGCTGGATGTCCATACCGGCGACGCCCTGGAAGATGTTGTTCGCATCGAACACGGGGGCGCTTGCCGTAACCACCAGTCCATTTAATGCCGCATCCTGATAAGGCGCCGACCAGACAACCTCATTTTGAGGGTTGTTTTCAGGTTTGGCGTTCACGAACCATAAGCGCCCCGTCACATCGAAATCCGGCGGGACGATCCCTGCGAGATCGATGTTGGGATAGTAGATCGTTTCGCTGGTTACACCGCCGAAATAGATCGCGACAATATCAGGATTATCCTTGATGAGGGCGGGAATGAACAATTCCGTGTGTTTCAGGACATTTAGTTTTCTTGCAAGCGGGCTGGAGAGATGCCTGTCGGCGGGGATGAAGATCGAAGCGGGCTCGGAATCGGAATTATCCCAGCTCCCTGATGGAAGGCGGTAAAGATTCTCTGTCGCGCTCCAATACAAGCCTTCCTCAAGGATTGTTTTTTGAGAGAGCAGGTCGCTGATCGTGGAACCAATAACGATCGTATTCTTGCTCATGGATGCGAAAAAACCATCCAGTTGGGCGGCTTGTTCTTCGCCTGTGGCAAGCAGGCTGGCTTCTGTGCGGGTACGGATGTTTTCGTCCAGTTGTGTGATCAACTGCTGGCTAGCCGTTCCTATACGGTAAAAGACAAGCGCTCCCATGATGGAAATAACGAGGAAGGTAATGAGCATATTGCCTATCGTCAATTTTAGGCGCAGGTTCAGTCGCCCGAACGGACTTCTTTCGAGCACATCAAAGATGGAAGAAAGCAATTTATTCATGCCGTTTTCCTTTACCCGCTTCCTTCATAAGAGTTCTCGCCCTGGAGATTGATGATCACCTCCGAGCCCGGGATTGTCCTGCCCAGTTCTTCAACCGCGGTCAGTAAGACGTTTTCAAGGTTGATCGAGGAGCCGATCTTGCCTGTGATTTCACTGATGGTTCTTTCCTTGATCGCCCGCCGCTGGGATTCCTGGAGCAGGCGCGCATTGTCGAGCGCGAGCGACAGGCGTTCTGAAACCGCCTCGGCGAGATTGACTTCAGCGCCCGTCCACTGACGATCTTTTGTGGGCGCCTTTATGCGCATGACACCGATGACCTGTCCACGCAGTTTGATCGGGACGACAAGGATACTTTCCTGTGTCTTTCCATCGGCGTGAAGTTGTATCACGTCGCCGCGGTACATTGCTTCCTGGATCTCGTCGGTTGTGATCGGCTGGTTCAATTTTTTTCCGCCGCTCAAACTCTGGTGATACCCGGCAGTCGCCTCTTCACGGATGAATGTCCGCCAGCCTTCCTGCAGGTTTTGACGATACATGGACTGCAGTTCGCTGAGCGACTCGCGGGTCTTGGCGAACAGCCTGGCGTTCTCGATCGCAATGGCGATCTGGTCTGCCAGGATTCCGAGCGTGTTCGCATCTTCATCTGTGAAGATGCCTGGTTCTTCGCTTTGAACATCCAGCACGCCGATGACTTCATCACGCAGTTTCAAGGGGAGTGCCATTTCGGAGCGGGTGTTCGGGAGGTCGGGATTGTTGAAGAAAACCGCATCAAGCCCAACATCCAGTGCGATGCGCGGCGCGCCGAATTTCGCCACGAAGCCCACGATCCCGCTTTCCCCAACGCGGAGTTTGTGCTCCCTCTTCAGCATGTTCCTGCCGCCTTCACTGTTGGCGGCTTGCAGGATGGCAAATTGCTTGGATTCGTCGACCATGAAAATGCCGACGTGATAAAACCCGAACCGTTCGCTGACCAGGCGGGTGATGAGGGAGAGCAGGTTTTCCAGCCTTTGCTCGCTGTTGATGAGCTTTGAAATTTCGCCGATCGTAACAAGTTCCCGGGCGTGTTTTTCGCTTTGCTGGCGTTCGGC
>CAYPHR010000201.1:0-1591 GCA_964410375.1 uncultured Anaerolinea sp.
AAGAGCATCCCTTTGATATCGGGCGTAAAACCTGCCGAGCCGCCTTCCTTGTAGGGTTCGAGCAATGTCTTGGGGAGTTTGTCGTTCGCGGCGGTCAATCCCATACGGTTGTTGATGGCGCGTTTCAGGTTCCACGCGCGCTCGCCAGACTTCATCAGGTCGTCAATGGAATAATCCGTGCCGAGTTGCGCATTGAGCAGGTCTGCCTGCACTTGCGGCGGGACGTTGGCAAAGATGCAGATCAGCACGGAATTGAAATGCGTGCGCCAATCCTGATGTTTTGCCACGTTGGCGGCTTTCTCCGCCTGCGCGTGACGCTCAAAAAACTCAATGCCGATCTCTCCGTGCGTGTGCCCCCAGTCCACAAAGAAGTAATCGGATTGGTTGTGGCACGCGCCGCGCGGACTGGTGGCATACGAGAGCGCCATGCCGGAAACACCGCGCGGGTCGTGATAGGCAACTTCCAATCCGTTGACCTGCACAGCCTCCTCCTCCGCACCGAAAGCTTTGCCCAGCGCGCGCGATCCCTGCGCCATGATGTCGCCTATCCCTTCGCGGCGGGCGATCATGCGGATCAACTGCCGAACGGCGAGACAATTCCCCCAGCCCAGATCCAGCCCGCCCGTATCCTGAAGCGTGATCCTTCCCATTTCAAAAAGATGGCACGCCAGCCCGATCGTGTTCGATGTGCTGATGGTATCCATGCCGTATTTGTCGCACAACTCGCCGAGGCGCACCACTTCCCGCAGATCGTCGATCAACAGGTTCGGACCAAAGCCAACGATGGTCTCATATTCGGGACCTTTGCGCTTCGCGCCATCTCCAAGGTTCACCACACGCCCGCAGGCGATCACACAACCCTGACACGCACTCCTGCCGACGAGAATACTCTCCGTCATCTTCGCGCCGGACATCTCGTCCACTGCCTCGAACGCGCCCTGATGATAATATTTCGCGGGCATCGCGCCGAGATACTCGGCATAGTTCGCCGCGCCCGCCGTGCCAAGCTCACTCATCACCTTTGCTTCGTTATCCTGCTTCAACGCGCGGTTCGCCTCGGAGCGAAGTTTTGCATACGCTTCGGTCACTTCGAAGGTTTGCGTGCCATGCACCGCCACGGCTTTTAGGTTTTTTGCGCCCATCACCGCGCCCATACCCGTGCGCCCCGCCATGCGTCCGTGGTCACAGCAGATGGACGAATACAGGATGCCGCGCTCCCCCGCCTCTCCTATCACGGCGACGCGCGCGCCTTTGACTCCAATATCCGCTTTGACGATCTCCTGCGCCTCATACACATCCTTACCCCATACATGCGCCGCATCACGGACCTCGAGCCTGCCGCCTTGGATCCAGACATACACTGGCGCTGGCGCCTTTCCGTGAATCCACAAACCGTCGTAGCCTGCCTTGCGGAGTTCGGGTCCCCAAAAGCCGCCGATGTGCGACTCCGCCCACAAGCCGGTTGCAGGTCCCTTCCCGCAAATGACGAAACGCCCCGTAGTCGGTCCATTCGTGCCCGTCAGCGGACCGTTGATGAAGAGCAGCGGCGCTTCAGGTGAGAGCGGGTCAAGGCCGGCGGTGAGATGCGGAT
>CAYPHR010000201.1:1601-5758 GCA_964410375.1 uncultured Anaerolinea sp.
TACAGGATCCGCGCGGCAAGGGATGCGCCGCCCAGAAAATCACGCTCCCATTCTTTCGGGATGATGAATTCTTCAGTGGTGTTATCAGTGAGATCAAGTTTTAGGATGGGGAGCATATGTCACTTATGTCATTGCGAGGAGGAGTGTAATGACGACGAAGCAATGACGTATCAGAGAATTTCCTTCGTCACTTCCTGCGCACAGCGGACAAAGTCCAGCACGGTGGGAACGTTGCGCATCATATACGCCATACTGCCATTGACCTTCAATTTCATGGTCATCATGGCAGTCATCGGATTCAACTTCCCAGTAAGCACGGCAGTGATGTTGTTATAACTCGCATTCAACTTGAATGCGGGGTTGGGATGGGCGGATGCATCCGGGTTGTATTCCACCTTTCGGCACGTTCCATGCCAAAGGTCAAGGTAGAACGTGAGTGGTTCTTTTAAGTTCCCTTCCGGCTCGATGGTAAAAAACAGATCGCCCTCCCAGTTCCTGGCGATCTCTGCATACTGCGCATCGGAATTCAATTTGTCTTCCAACCCCTTCAACCATTCTTCGCTCGGAAATACCGCGGACATGATACCTGCCTCCAGTTCAATATGATCATCAATTTTACCATTACGAATTGTATGAAAAGTCCTTGCACAAATGAAAAAAATAGTCTATCCTTAAACGTGCAGAATGGATGTCCATCTGCGGCAATTCAGCCGATTGCCAAATCTATTACTCTCGGAGGAGAAGATCATGAAGAAAATGTTTTCACTTGCCAGCCTGCTCGTGCTGGCGTCTCTTGTGCTTGCCGCATGCGGGGGCGGTGGTTCGCAGGCGGAAGACCTGCTTGGCGCGATCAACGAACGCGGGTACATCCTCGTTTCGACCGATCCCAATTACGAACCCCAATCCTTCCTGAACACCGCCGGTTCACGCCCCGCGGACACCAAGTGCCCGTCCGATGCGTTGACCACTGCTGAAATGCAGGGCTTCGACGTGGATGTCGCCATCGCCATCGGCGACGCGCTCGGCGTGGAAACCTGTTTCGCCACCCCGGATTGGGACCTCATCACCGCCGGCAGTTGGGCGGACAAATGGGACCTGAGCGTCGGTTCCATGACCATCACCACCGCACGCCAGCAGGTGCTTGATTTCAGCACCCCCTACTACTACACCCCCGCTGTCATCGCGGTCCGCGCCGACTCCGGATTGACCTCCATTGCTGAACTGGAAGGCGAAGCATTGTGTGTTGGTTCCGCCACCACCTACGACCAATGGCTGAACGGTGATATTGAAGGACTCGGTCTGCCCGCTTCCTCCATCTACGCCCAGGCGCCCGCCAATGTGACCGTGGTTCCGCTGCCCACTGACCAGGAATGCGCACAGGCGATCGCCGCCGGACGCCAGGACTTTGTCGGCTACGTGACATCTGAGACCGTCGTCAACGCCAACATCGCCGCCGGCTTCCCGGTGGTCAAGCTCGGTTCGGCTGTCTATTCGGAGGACCTCGCCGCCGCAGTTGACAAGGGCGCCAGCCTGTCCTCCGCCAGCCTGCTCGCGGAAGTCAGCCGCATCATCGAAGGGATGCATGCCGACGGCACACTTTCCGAACTGTCGAACAAATGGTTCGGCGAAGACCTGACGCAAGCTCCCAACTAAAGTAATCCGCAATGCTAAGGGAAGCGGTCTTTGTACCGCTTCCCTTCATTTTTTCACACAAAGGTGATAAATCATGAATGCATTTGCCAAAGGAAAAGAGGGAGAAGCCAAATCGCAGGGCGATCTATTATACGAAGCCCAGCAGCGCAAAAACCGGCAGTTCACCCGTAATGTAGGAGTTTCGTGGGGGATCTTATTTCTTATCGTTGTGTACTTTTTCAGCGGTTCCAGTTTTCTGGGGATAAAAACCATCCAACTGAACACCGATTTCATCGTCAAACAGATCGGTTTCATTGCGCAAGGCTTACCGCAGACCCTGCTGGTATCCATCCTTGCGATCACACTGGCGATGATCCTGGCGCTGTTAGCCGCCCTGGGGCGTCTTTCGACCTTCCCGCCGTTCTATGCGCTCAGCACGTTCTATGTTTCGCTCATTCGCGGCACGCCGCTCTACCTGCAGATATTCTTCTTCTTTCTCGCCCTGCCGCAGCTTGGCATCATATTGACCGGCTTGTTCGCCGGTGTGCTGGCGCTTGGGCTGAACTACGGTGCATACATGAGCGAGATCTTCCGCGCCGGGCTGGCATCCGTTGGCAAGGGACAGCGGGAGGCGGCTGCCGCACTCGGCATGACCCCCTTGCAGACCATGCGCCGCGTCATCCTGCCGCAAGCGCTGCGCTTCGCGATCCCGCCCGTCGGCAACGAATTCATCGCCATGACCAAGGACTCCGCGCTCGTCTCCGCGACGGGGTTTGTGCATGAGATCATGTGGCGCGCCACCCGCGTGGGACGCGCCCAGTTCAACAATCTCGAAGCGCTCATCATGGCGGCGATGTTCTACTGGGTGATGACCCTGATCCTGACCTACGTCCAGAGCATCATCGAAGCCCGCCTCTCCAAAGGAGACCGATAACCATGATGCCCATCGTAAAAATCTCCAACCTCGACAAATACTTCGGACGTCTGCACGTCCTGAAGGACATCAGCCTCCAGGTGGCGGAACGTGAAGTCGTCTGCCTGATCGGGCGCAGCGGCTCCGGCAAAAGCACCCTGTTGCGCTGCATCAACTTCCTTGAAGAACCCTCCCACGGAACCATCGAAGTGGACGGCATCCGCGTGGAAGGCGGCGAGAAGGGAAGAGTGCACCGCCAGTTGGTGCATGATGTGCGTCTGAAGACCGGCATGGTCTTTCAGGAGTTCAATCTATTCCCGCACATGTCCGTGCTGGAAAACGTCATCGAGGGACCGGTCACCGTCAAAGGCATGGACCGCAAACTGGCGATCGAACTCGCCGAGGAAAACCTCGACAGCGTCGGTCTGCTCTTCAAAAAGGACGAATATCCCAACCGTCTCTCGGGCGGGCAGAAACAGCGCGTTGCCATCGCCCGCGCCCTGACAATGGAACCGCGCGTCATGCTCTTCGACGAACCCACCTCCGCGCTCGACCCCGAACTGATCGGCGAAGTGCTGAACGTGATGAAAAAGGTCGCCAAGGAAGGCATGACCATGCTGGTCGTCACGCACGAAATGGGATTCGCCCGCGAAGTGGCGGACCGCGTGCTCGTCATGGCGGACGGGGAACTGATCGAAGACGCCGCCCCGGAACAGATCTTCAACAACCCCAAAGACCCGCGCACCGAAGCGCTCATCGTACGCTATCGCACAGGCGGCGGATAAATGACCATCGCCATCACCCGCAAGGTCAGCCCGCGCTTCAACGAGTGCGAGATCACCCATATCGAGCGCACGCCGATTGACGTTGACACCGCACGGGCACAGCACGACGAATACGTAAAAACCCTGTCGCAGCTTGGCTGTCAGGTCATTGAACTGCCCGAAGAACCGGACCTGCCGGACTCGGTCTTTGTGGAAGACACCGCCTTTATTCTGCCCGAGGTCGCGGTCATCACCCGCCCCGGCGCTGATTCTCGCAAGCCTGAAACCGAATCCATCGCCCGCGCTTTGTCGCCCCACCGTCCGCTTGTGCGCGTCAGCGCGCCCGCCAGCGTGGACGGCGGCGATGTGCTCGTGCTTGGCAAAACCATTTACATCGGCTTGTCCACGCGCAGCAATATGGAAGCGGTCGAACAGCTCAATGAGTCGCTGGGCAGGTTTGGATACACGGTTGTCGGGCTTGCGTTGACCGATTGCCTGCATCTCAAAACCGCCGTCACACGCGTGGATGACAGGACACTGCTCATCAACAAAAATTGGGTGGATGCAGATCACTTCAACGGATTCGACCTGATCGAAGTGGACGCCTCGGAACCCTTCGCCGCAAACTGTCTACCGGTCAACGGGAACATCATCTACCCGACAACCTTCCCGCGCACCCGGCGCAAATTGGAAGAAAAAGGCTTCCGTGTGGTCAACGTCAACTTGGAAGAGCTGGCAAAGGCGGAGGGCGCGGTCACGTGTTGCAGTCTGATCGTGACGTGAATCAGGCTCGAGGTCGGAAATGAAGCGGGTATCATTTCCAGCCATGAACGTTCCATAATGTGAAA
>CAYPHR010000202.1:0-5720 GCA_964410375.1 uncultured Anaerolinea sp.
CGGCACGCCAAGCGACATGGCATACGCGATCCGTTCCCCGTCCGGTGACCAGGCAGCCGCGACGATATCGCCCGCCCCTGCAAACACCAGCCGCGGATTAAGTCCGTCCGCATTGACCATCCAGATCGTGGCGAGACCGTCGCCGACGCGGTTGGCGAAGACAATGGTGCGGCCATCCGGGGAATAATCCGGCGAAACGACATTCCCAACCCGGTTTGTGATCTGGATGACATCCCTTTCGATGAAAGCGAGGAGATACAGGTCGAAGGGACCGTTGCGGTTGGATGCGAATAAGATCGACTCGTGATCGCGCGTGAAGATGGGATAGTAGTTGCTGGCTGCCATGTCTGTGAGTTGGACCAGCCCGGAGCCGTCGCGGTTGATCATGCACAACTGGTTATAGTCAGTGCGCGTGCAGGTGAAGACGATGCGCCCGCCGAACGGATGTGTGGGGCGGGGGACGGGTGTGAATGTGGGAAACGGGGTGAAATCCGCGGCAAAGGGCGTGATGGTGGGCGGAATTACGATGGGGACTTCGGCGGGACGGATGAACCAGAAGAGCGAGAACAGACCGGCGAACAGGAGCAGGAAAAAGATCGACACGACCCTGGAAGCGCGCGGCGGTTTCTTTTTAGGAGTTGAAAGTGTGGCGAGACGGTCCTCGAGCGGCAGGGTGTCTTTGCCGATGGTTTTCTCGCGCGGCGGTGGTTGGAACTCCCAATCGGAGAGAACGGCGGATGTGACGGGAGCGCTCCATGGGGAGGAGGCAGGCTCGGGGTCGATGCGAAGCGGAATGTCATCCACAGAAACACGCGCGGCAAGCGCAAGCGACGAAAGCAGTTCGGTGGCGGTCTTGAACCTGTCTGCCGGATTCTTGCGGAGCGCCCACAGGACCATGCGCGAAAAATGGTCGGGCAGCGAACGGTTGAGCGTGATCGGCGCGGGCGGCGTGATCTCAATGTGAGTTCTGCGAATGGCGTCGTAGGTGCGCGGAGCCTGCCTGCCGTTGATCCATGCCCCCGTGACGAGTTCGTACACCATGACCGCCAGCGAATACATATCCGCGGCGGTATCGAGCGGCTGGTCTTCGAGCGTTTCAGGCGGATGGTAAAGCGGCGGATATTTGCCAAGCCTGCGCGGATGGCGCGTACCGATCTGGTGCGCGTTGGCGATGCCGCCGAGTTTGATCTCGCCGCGCTGATCGATGCGGATGAGTTCGGGTGCGAGGTTGAGATGCAGGAAATTTTGTTTGTGGAGCGCCTCGAGCGCGCTGCAAACGGACTTGGTATAGATCAGCGCTTCCTCCGCGCCGACGATTGCCCGCCTGCGGATGTCCTTCAGCGAGGGACCGTCCACCCAATCTTCGAGCAGAAAAGCGAGTGTCGGCGTTTGGAAGAAACCGATATAGCGGGTCAGGTTCGGATGGGAAATGGAGTGAAGTTTTCCCGCCTTTGATTCGAGTTCCTTGACGGTTTCAGCGTTCTCTGCAACCGGCTTCGCCAGCAGGGTCAGGGCAACGGACTTGTCCCTGCGTTCGTCGGTGGCGCGGTGTAATTCTCCCAGCGGTGTGAGGGTGATGAATTCTTCGACATGGTATTGATTGAGGAGTCTTTTTCCGACGATGGAAGCGGGCATTATCCGATGGGGTTGGTTTTGCCTATAACGCCCACGCCAGCATCAGCCCGAAGATGGCGACGATCAAACCGACATGCAGGAAGATGTTGCTGGACGCGAGCGGGCTGAGCGGGAAGACGAACTGCACGATCAAGTTGACGATGATCAGGACGATGCCGATGATGGGAAGCAATCCCTTTCGATGCGCGAGATATTCGGACAGGCGGTCGAGCAGTTTCGAGATCATGCTTCCTCCGGGTCGTCTTCTTCATTGGTTTCGTGCGATCTGGCTCCGTTCGGCTTGACCTGCCAGGCGGCGAACTGCGCCAACAGCCTGCCCGGGATGCGCCCTTGCATGACCATGCCCCCGCGTTCATGCTCCACGCGCTCCACCTGACCAAGTTCATGGAAGAGCGAGATGAGCGCACCTTCTTTATATGGCAGGCGTACATGCACCGGCGTGTACGCCTCATATAACTCTTCCTGCACAAGCTGCAACAGATCGTTGATGCCCGTGCCTTTCAGCGCGGAAATGGCGACCGACTGTGGAAAGCCCTGCAGGATCTCGCGCGCATTCTCCGGATTCTTCAGCCTGTCCGCCTTGTTGAGCGCGGTGATCATTGGGATATGCCCTGCGCCGATCTCTTCGAGCGTCTCCTGCACGGCTTGGAATTGCCCGAGCGCATTGGGATGCGAAATGTCCACGACATGCAGCAGCAGGTCAGCTTCGGCGATCTCCTCCAGCGTGGCATGGAAGGCGACAACAAGCATGGTGGGAAGTTTTTGAATGAAGCCGACTGTGTCAGTGAAGAGAGCAAGTTCGCTCCCGGGTAGTTGGACGCGGCGTGTGGTGGGGTCGAGCGTGGCGAACAACTGATTGGCAACGTACACATCCGCTTTGGTGAGGCGGTTGAGCAGCGTGGATTTTCCGGCATTCGTATAGCCTACAAGCGCCACCGTAGGGATGCGCGCGCGTTTTCGCTGATCGCGATGCCGCAGGCGGTATGCCTCCACTTTTTCCAGCTCGCGCTTGATGTGTGCGATCCGCGCGCGGATGGAGCGGCGGTCAACTTCAAGCTGGGTTTCACCGGGACCGCGCAGACCCACACCGCCGGTCGAACCGGCGCGCCCGCCGCCTCCGCCTGCCTGACGTTCGAGATGTGTCCATGCGCGGGTCAGGCGCGGCAGGTTGTATTCGTACTGGGCAAGCTCCACCTGCAGCATGCCTTCGCGGGTGTGCGCGTGCTGGGCGAAGATATCAAGGATCAGGGCGGTGCGGTCAATGACGCGGATGCTCCTGCCGAGCGCCTTTTCCAGTTCGCGTTGGTGGCGCGGGGAGAGTTCATCGTCGAAGATGACGACTTCGGCGAGGGTTTCCTCGGCAAGCGCTTTCAATTCCTCCACCTTGCCGGGACCGATATACGTCTCGACGTGCGGATGGTTCAAACGCTGGGTCAGTTCGCCAACGACATCCACCCCGGCGGTATCTGCAAGCAGGGCGAGTTCCGAGAGCGAATCTTCGAGCGGGAGAAGTTGTTTTTTGCCGCGAATATCAACGCCGACGAGAAAGGCGCGCTCACGCGGCGGGGTCGTTGGTTGGGGGATCTTCTTTGCCACTGGTTTCCGTTTCTGTGCCGGTCCCTTGAAAAGGACCGAAGAACTTGGTGAATTTCGGGTCGGTTGGTTCGGTGCGCGTAGGCAGGAGGATGTGGAAGGTCGAGCCGTGCAGTTCTTTCTCGTTGTAACCTTCGGATTCGACCCAGATCGTGCCGCCGTGCGCCTCGATAATACCGCGGGTGATCGGCAGTCCCAAGCCGGGTCCGCCGCCTTTGAATTTGGTCTTGCCGCTGGAGTGCAGGTCTGCCCGCCCGAGTTGCCCGAACTTGTCGAAGATCAGCGATTGATTTTCGGGCGAGATGCCAATGCCCGTATCGGCGATGGTGACCTCCACGAAGCCGGGTAACAGCCGTCCGCTGATGGTGACCGTGCCCTTGTCCGGCGTGTATTTGATCGCGTTGGCGGTCACGTTATACAGCGCCTGGTACAGCCGCTCCGCGTCGCCGTAGATCATCAGGTCGCTGCCTTCGAAATCGATCACCTCCAGGGTTTGATGGCGGTCGGCGGCGGTCTTGCGGAATTCATGCCGCAGCAGGTTGAGCAGGTGACTGACCCATAACGGCTGGATGTTGAGCGTGAGCAGGTTGTTGTCGATCAGCGAGACGTCGATCATGTCGTCGATGATCTGGCGCAGGCGCAGGATGCCGGTATTGACGCCGCCGAGATAATTCTTCATTTGCGGCTGCTCGGAGTTCTGCACGAAATCCACCATCATGGACGTGTAGCCTTCGATCAGGGTGAGCGGGGTTTTCAATTCGTGCGCGGCAACCGAGATGAACTTGGACTTGTTCTGGTCGAGCTGCTGGAGCTTCTCCTGCACCTGACTGAGCTCATTGGAAATGTGCGCGACGCGCGTTTCCATTTCATAGCGGACAACAATGCTTACGCTGTGGGCGAGGATGGGAATGACGGCGGCGATCAGTTCGAGCGCATCCTTTTTGGTGAGCTTCTCGCGCGCGATCTCGATGGTGAGCGTGATCATACGGTTGAGCACGAACGAGACGTAGTAGTCCGCCTGCTCCAGGTTGGTCTCGGTGGGCGAGCGTCCCCAGTCGTACAGGATGGGGTCGAGCCAGGCGGTGTCGCCGGTGACGATGGTTTGTTCGAGCAGTTCGAAGAAGCGCTCGAGCTGCTCCATGAAACCGGCACGCACGCCCTCGCCGCTCGCGAGTTCGCGGGAGATGCGCTCCACCCAGGGAGTGCGTATCTTGTGTAATGATGCCGTGATACCCATTTGCTTAAGTGTACGCCGAGTTTACAGATTTGGCTATACCGGGCGGGGGAATGGCTAGGGCGTCTGCTCCCGTACCCAATGCCAGAGCGTATCGCCGACGGCATGCAGGCTTTCCGGCGAGACCTTGTCAACCGTATCCTGCGTGGTGTGCCAGTAGGGATAATCGAAGTCGATCAACAGCACGGCGGGGATGCCCGCTTCAAGGAACGGGGTATGGTCATCAAGCATGGAATATTTCTCTTCATTAATAAAGACATCGCCATAGCCAAGTTCGGCGGCGGTCTGCCAGATGCCGGCGCGGAGATCGAGATCAGAATTCCGTTCGAGGTGGATGTTCAAGTCGGCATCGCCGATCATATCCACGATGACAACGGCGCGCGGTGCGACGTCGATCTCCTCCACAAAGGCGCGCGAACCCAGTATCCAATCCCAGCCTTCGGTGCGCCCGTTGTCTTCCGCATCGAAGAAGACCAACCAGACCGGGACCGTATCTTCCGGCAGGGTGCGCGCCAACTCCAGCAGGACGGCAACTCCCGAAGCGCCGTCATTCGCGCCGGGCACGGGCTGGTCGCGCAGGCTTGGGTCGGGGTCGTTGTCGGCGAAGAAGCGCGTGTCGTAGTGCGCGCCAAGGATGATCTCGGGCGGCGCGTCGCTGCGCTTTGCGATGACGTTGAAGATGGGCTGACCCATGCGCTCTGTCTCGTGGATTTCCACCGTCCAGCCCGCGGATTCAAGCTCCGTCCGCATCCATGCGCGGACTTGGGCATGCCCAGCCGACCCGGGCGTTCGCGCCCCGAAAGCGACTTGCGCCTGCACGTCGGCATAGGCGCGGGAACCGTCGAAGGAAAGAGAATCAGCCTCGCGATTAAGAAAGGAAGCGGCGTACCAGCCTGCGACCAAAGCCAGCAGAGCGAAGATCAAAGAGAGATAGATGAAGGCGGCGCGTTTGGGCATGGGATTTCTATGTCATTGCGAGCCACGTAATGGCGAAGCAATCTCCGCATTCTGGTGAGATTGCTTTGTCGCTTCGCTCCCCGCAATGACAGAAAGCAGCGCCTTTTCCGCGCGTTCGGCGTAGCGTTGACCGCGTTCGCGTTTGCCGATCTTTTTCCCGTCCTCCGTTTCGAGTGGCGGCAGGATGCCAAAGTTGGCTTTCATCGGCTGGAAGTCTTTCAGGTCGGCGTGGGTGACGTAATGACAGAGCGCGCCGAGCATGGTTTCGCGCGGCAGGGTGAGCGTCGTTTCTTCATGCAGC
>CAYPHR010000203.1:0-5716 GCA_964410375.1 uncultured Anaerolinea sp.
GACCCTGGATACCAACAGCGATTCCTCCCATGAGACCGATAAGAATTATGATGATTAAAGCCTGCATTTTTCATCCTTTTATTTTTTGCCTGATTATATTGCATCCTCGCTTCACGCCTTTGAGTTCCCCTCTTTATGATACGATTCAACGCATGGAGCACAATGACCACGTCAACCTGCTGCGACCCGCCAGCCTGGCAAAAGGCGGGTCATGGGTGGATCTCGGAGCCGGTTCCGGTTCATTTACCCTTGCCCTGCGCGAACTGCTTGGCGCGGACGCGCACATCCACGCTGTGGACAAGGACCGCGCCAGCCTTCGTCAACTGGAAAGGGATTATCAAGCCCGCTTCGGGGATTCCAATCACTTGCAGCTTGTCACTGGGGATTTTTCACGGACGCTGGATCTGCCTCTGCTGGACGGCATCTTGATGGCAAACTCCCTGCACTTCTTCAGAGACAAGGCTCAGGTGTTGAGCCACGTCAGAACATGGCTGAAACCGAACGGCATTTTGCTGATCGTTGAATACAACGTGGACTCGGGTAATCCATGGGTTCCCCATCCCTTCTCATTCGACACATTCCGCACGCTCGCCGCACAAACAGGCTTTTCCGACCCGCGCCTGCTCGCCACGCATCCATCCAGATTTCTACGCGAGTTCTACTCCGCAGTGGCAATGAAAACCGATTGAACGCCATGCAGCAACGTCAACGCTCACATCGTTTCATCGCAGGTTTTCTCCTCCTCAGCGCCGCGCTGGGACTTCTCCGCTTCAATTCCCTGCAAATCGGAACCTCCTACGACGACGCGCATTACATCATCCTCGCCGAAAGCCTCTCCAGCGGACAGGGCTACCAGCTCATCAACTTCCCGCGTCCACAAGCGGAGCGCGCCTTTCCGCCGGGCTGGTCGCTTTTGCTCGCTCCGTTGACGTTCCTGTTTCCAGGCAATTATTCGGCGCTCAAGTTCTTCTCGCTGGCGCTCTCGCTGGCTTCCATTGTGCTGGCGTATAACATTTTCTCAAAGCGGCTTTCCTCCCCATATCTTGAGATCTTGACCGGCTTGGTGGCATTGAATCCGCTGCTGGTCGGCACATCCGTCACTATCATGTCGGAATCCGCGTATCTGTTCTTCTCCCTACTGGCGGTCTATTGTTTTGATATATGGCAGGACAAGCCGGAAGAGAAAAAGCTCCAACTCATCATTCTGCTGGCTGTCATTGTGTTTTACACCCAGTTGATCCGCACCATCGGGATTTCCCTATTTATCGCGCTCGTTCTCTATCTGCTGTTTACCCGCCGCTTCCGTGACGCAGGTATCGCAATCGGCGTTTTTATTGCCGGAACACTCCTGCAGGGATGGCTCAGCGGAACGCTGATCTCAAGCGGATATCGATCACAGGTGTTCAACACATCCATTCCGGAAAAAATCGGGCAGATGAGCTCGAATGCAATTGGATATTTGAACGAAACGCTGGCAGGCTCTTTGATTCCCGTTTTTGGCTCGAACCTTACATCGTTTCTAGGCAATTATGGTTTGCAGGCACTCCCGATGATTCTCAACATTATCATTCTTGCCATTATCGTTTGGGGAGCGGTGTCGCGCAAAAAACTCGAACTCATGGATGTCTACCTCGCCATTTACCTGCTTGGCATTCTCGCATTCTGGAATCCGCGCGTGGGCAGCGTAAAAGCACGGTTTCTGATTCCCATCATTCCCTTCCTGTATTTTTATTTTTTGAATGGCGTGCTGGCATTATCAAAAAAGAACATCCGCATTCTATTTGCATCCTCCGCATTTATTGCCATGATCCTGCTCGCCCGCAATCTACAGGACTGGCGCAACCCTGTCATGAACCAGATGAGCGACCTTTCCATTGGAACGAGCTGGGTGGCGGAGAACACGCCGCCCGACGCCATTGTCATGGTCAATGAACCCGTCCCGGCATACCCGCATGTGCGGCGAAAAACCGTCAGTTTCCCGCGGCAGAGCCAGCAGAGCCTCGAAGCGTTCCTGACCAATCAAGGTGTCGATTACGTTGTGATCGCGCCAAGACTGCAATCTCCGCGCGGCACCGAACTGGATGATTACATCCGGGAGCACGTCCTGCCCGTCATTGAATCTGCGCCGGAGCGGTTCATCATGGTGTACTTCAATGCCGAGCACAATGTGACCGTGTATCGTTACACAGGTCAATGACGCAACTTGTTATAATTGCATAACAACATGCGAAGGCAAATTGACATGACATCTGGCGAACCCGCTGACCCGACTCCCATGCCCGTCATCACACAGGATATGTACGCATCCCTCCCCTCGGGAGAATTGGTTCTGTTTGCTGTTCAACTCCTCCACGCGGACGGCGTTCCCGCCACTGCCGAAGAGATCGTTTCCACCTGTTTCAAATTATTCCCGCATCGTTTCTCACTGAAGAATTACTTCTACTGGCCCGACTCGGCACATGTGGCGCAGTCGTTGAAATATGCCAAGGAAAAGAACTACGTCAAAGAGACCGCCGCCGAAGGGTATGTTCTGCGCCCTGCCGGACGTAAACTGGCGAGGCAAGCCGCCAAAGCGATGAGAATCCCCTTCCCAATGCCGCCCAAGGTGGAGAAGACCGTGGATAGTAGACCGGAGATGGTTGCCAATAAGCAGGTCAAGCCTGCGCCTGTGAAAAAGAAGAAACAGGCGAAAAAGGTCGAGAAGAAAGCAGCAAAGAAGGCGGGAGTAAAAAAGACCAAGCCAGCGGAACAATCTGGAGTCAAGGAACTTACTCCCGCGACTACAGTAACAAGCCGCCCAACTCCAAAGCCGAAGTCTAAGAAGGTGGTTCGCAGAAAGGCGGCTGTCAAGAAAGTGACGGCTGTAACAAAGAAGACCGTAGCGAAACCAAAAGCACAGCCAAAGAAAACGGTCTCCAAATCCGCGCCGAAGAAAGCGCCTGCCCATAGAGGGGAACAGGCTCCTGCCAAGATGTCGGTGAAAAAGGCTCAGGCGGCGACCCAGCTTCCATTGCTGATACAAGCCGAGGTGAAGGAAGAAGCGAAGCCTGTCGTCAAGAGGAAGCCGGCACAGAAGAAAATCCAAACACAGGCGAAAAAGGAAGCGAACCCCGTCATTGTCGAAGTGTCAAAGGAAGAGAAGGTCAAGGCGGGCAGGGTCATCCAGATGGTCGAGCGGTCGGATGCGTATCGGCAGTATAAAAAACTGGGCACGAAGGTGCGGATCAGCGAGTTCGATTTCAGGAACATGCTTTTTGCGACGATGGAGTCGTCGGCGGAGACGCTGCGGCGGAACGTGGATCTGTTCAAGCGTTATGCGGGCATCCACAACCGCGCGGACTTGATCAGCTTTCTCGATTTTGCAGAGGGAAGTTTTGCGCCGTTATTGAAAACACAGGCGAAAACGCCTGCCGGGAAGAAATAAAAGGTTTATATGGTAAGCAGTAGAAAGTTGCAATACGCCGACCGTGTGGCGATCCAGCAGGCGGACCAGGCGATTCGCAAGGACGTGATGCGCGCGCTGGTGGAGATACTCACCAACGCGAACGACAGTTATTCAAGGCTGGAGCAGGCGGGCGGAGTTGCAAGCGGCGAGATGATCATCGACGTGCAGAGGAAGCATAAGAATTCGGTCATCCGCGTGCGGGACTTTGCCGAGGGCATGACCGACCGCCGCATGGACCGGGTGGTGGGGACATATGGCGAAGCGACCAGCGGCTTGAAGGAAGACCAGCGCGTGCGCGGCATGTGGGGGCGCGGATTGAAGGATTCCATCTTCGGGTTGGGATACGGACACGTGCGTTCGTTCAAAGGGGCGAACTTTTATTCGTGTTCGCTGTTATTGAAAAAGGGCGTGCCAACCTTCGACCTGGATGACCCCATCCGCGCGACGGTGGATCTGCGTGAGAAGTACGGCATTCCACAGGGCAACGGGACCGTGATCGAGATCATCGTCTCGCGTGAAGATGTCAAGATGCCGCAGTACAACAATCTGCGCAATTATTTGCAGAGACATTTCGAACTGCGTCCCATCATGAGCAACCCGAACCGCAAGATCATTTTGCGGGATATTGCGTCGGACGGAAAACTCAAGCAGGAACACGAACTCAGTTATAAGTCGCCGTTGGGCGAAAAGGTGCTGGAGGAGACGCTCCCGGTCGAGGGCTATCCCGCCGAGGCGAAGCTGGAAGTCTATCGTTCGAATATCCAATTATCCACGCGCGGGGAGGAGGGCGATTATGCCGACGGCGGCTTGCTGGTCATCAGCCGCGACATCGTCATTTCACTGACGATGCTCAAGTTCGAGAACGACCCGTACGCGGGCTACTTCTACGGTTCGATCACATGCGATTATCTGCATGACCTGTTGAAGAACGACGAACCCGTGCTGACCGCCACACGTGACGGCATCAACTGGACGCATCCGTTCGCGAAGGCGTTGAAACTGGCGGTGGAGGCAAAACTTGAGCCATTGGTGCAGGAGGAACGCGAGCACGCCATCCACGATGAGCAGACCAAACTGGATAAAAAACTGCGCCAGAAACTGGACCGCGCCCTGCACGAATTGAACACCATCGCTGTGACGGAACTGCGCGACCAGCGCGACGGCGAACGAAAGCAGATCGAACTGCCCGAATCAGGCATGGGATTTTTCCCCGAACGCATGTACGTGCAGACCGGTCAGACCGCCACGCTGGTTCTGCGGGTCGCGGTCAATGAAGGCGAGCGGGTGAACTCGACCGCCACCATTATCTCCAGTAGTACGGAAGTGATCGTGGCGACGCCGCTGGTCACGCTCAAGCCGCACAAGACCGAACCGAACATCCTCGAAGCACGTGTGAAGGTGGAAGGCAGGCAGGTCGGCGGCGAAGGCACTGTGACGGCATACCTCGGCAGGAACCGCGCGCAGGCGGTTGTGCAGGTGCATTCCAAAAAGGAGAACATCCCCTCGCCGCCAATGCGCGGCAGCAATTCGCTGTTCACCGACATCCGCTTCGACGACCGCACCGACCCGCGCCAGCGCGTGTATTACGACCGCGTCAACTCGAGCATTGTCATCGCGACTGCCGCGCCATCGGTGAAACTCTATCTGGATGTAAACAACCGCCTCGACACGACCGTGCAGGGTCAGGTGCTGCTGGCGGAACTCATCACTGAAGCCGTGTGCCGCGAGATCGCGCGCGAAGGCGTGGAGAAGGGACGTTTCCTCGTGCTCGAAGGCTCCGAAGCGGACGCCATTCAGAATCACTTCATCCGCTTGCAGAACCGGCACGCGCACCTGATCCACAAGTATATTGTGACGTTGGAATAGTCATGTCATTGCGAGGAAGGCGTTCGCCCGGCAAAGCAATCCCCATTTTAGGAAGAAGATTGCTTCGCCGCTTCGCGTCTCGCAATGATATCAATTTGAATACTGCGCGATCACTCCCGCAATGAGCGCGATCTGCCCGAGGTGATAGGCGGCAATGTTGTAGATACGTCCGTGCCGGATGGGGGCGACGAATTTATTCCACGCAAGAATAATATCCGAGATATAGAACAGGAACCCGCCCGTACCAACGAGGAGCGCCGCCCACGCCTCCCACGTGGGGTCGAACTGCTTCAGCATCGCGGACAGCAGCATGACCGAGATCACGGTCCCGTACACGGCGATGGGGATGCGCAGGCGTCCCTGCCCTTTGGCGGTGACCGCGTCAAGGATACGGCGTATCACCCG
>CAYPHR010000204.1:0-5700 GCA_964410375.1 uncultured Anaerolinea sp.
GCGTGGCGGACTGTTGTCCCATTAAAAAACGCACATCCCGCGCCCAAAGTTCAGAAACCAGTTGATCTTCAAGTTCAGCCATGACTAATCTCTGTTCTTACAACACCTTCTTCACATCCAACCCAATCCCCGCACCCTCCAGCGCGGACTGGGAGCCCAGCACCACCACCGCATTCGATGCGGCGGCTTTTTCCAGCACTTCGCCGAAATGGATGAAATCTTCGCCATTCGCCGAAAGCACTTCGTCACGGACCTTCTGCCGATGTTCATCGGTGCGTCCTGTGATATGGCGCATCATGGATGTGTATCCCTTCGCGTCGGGCAATTGGTAGGCGTCCATCGCGCCGATGGCTTTGATGATGGATTTCTTCAACTCGTTCTCCGAAAGGCGGGATGAATCCAATCCTTTCAGGAATGCGGCGGCTTTGTCGTAATTTTCGATGGTGGCGGCAAGGTTCGGGTCGCGGTAGGACAGGAACGTCAACACGCCTGTCGTGTCATCGAATTGCGCCATTGCGCCGTACGCGCCGCCCTGCACGCGGATCTTCTCCCACAGGTGTGTCAACCGCAGGTAGCCCATCACCACTTCCACAGAGCCGTCGTAGGTGTAACCCAGATCATACAAGTTCGCGCCCTTGCCCACGTAATTGACCTGCGCGGGGATCGCCAAGCCTTCCTTTTGGGGTTCAGGTTGAATATTGAAGGGCGAAAGCTGCACGTCCTTCACAGGCATGGCAAAGATAAAGTTCTCCAAATGCGGCTGGACGGTCTTCCAATTCGCGGCGTCGAGCGTCACGTTGGCGGTCAGCGTCTTGCAATTGATCAACGCCTCGCGCATTGCTTCCATCTTCGCCAGTACCTTCTTCCAATTCTTGTCGATATCGGTTGCCAACTCACGCAGGGCAAACAGGTAACTCACACCGCCAGTCTGCTCGTTGATCCAGCCTGCGCCGCCGAACTGCGCGCGCAAGCGCATGTTCGCAAAGCTATGTCCCGATGGCGCCAGCGCGGACTCCAGCCCCGACTTTTCTTCGAGCACGATCTGCTTGAGCCGTTCCTTGTCGTCGAACTTTGCGGTCAACAGGACATCCCGCAGGATGGACAACATCTCGGTGGCTTGACTCACCGTGGATTTGCCGCGGATCATCAGCATCGCCTGCGCCTCTTTCGTCGGGAGGGCTGTCACACTGACCGACGAGCCGTGGATTCCGCCCGTGCTTTTCCCGATCCGCTGGGACAGCTTGACGTAGTCTTCGGTCTCGGTGCCCATCTCGAACAGCGCGCGCGCGAAGACTTCCGTCAGCGGGAGCAGTTCCTGCGGCAGGGCGCGCAGATCGAAGGCAAGGTCAAGGTAGACGATGCCGTTGGTGAAGATGTCGTGATACAGCACCTTCGCATCCTGCACTTGGATCTCTTCGATGGGGATGGTCTTGACTTCCTTCTCCAGATCGTCCAACTCAAGGGTGGGGATGGTATCCAGCGCTTCGGGCGAGTCAGGTGTTTCCTGCAATTTCTTCAATTGCTTCGTGTTTTCCACATGCCTGCGAATGTCATCTCCGCTCATCGTCTCGCGCGCGGATTGGAGTCGGGTTTGCTCCTGCTCTTCGAGTTGGCGGCCAAGTTCGGGGTCGGGTTTGAAGCGGATGATCGTCCGATGCGGGTTGCCGATCAAATGAGTCTGGATCATCGTCTCGAAGTAGCGCGGATCGGATGCGAGTCGTGTCTTCAGTTCGTTGAGCGGACCTTCGAAGGCGAGCGTTGTGAAGGCGTCGCCATCGTAGAGCCAGGTGGTGAGGGCGCGCAGCATGAGCGCGATGCCGCGCGGGAACATGCCTGTGTTGTTTTCGCGCAGGGCGAACTCGATGGTGTTGAGCGACGCGGCGATGGTGTCGGGGTCGATGCCGTCGCTGGCGAGTTTTTGAAGGGTGTCAAGAATCAGAATCTCGATTTTCTTTGCGTTGCGGGCTTTGGTGCCTTTGAGCCCCGTCGAAAAGATCAACTCGCGGATGTCGCTTTCCAGCCCGATGCCCGCCAGGTCTTCGCCGAGACCCGAATCGAGCAATGCCTTTTTGAGCGGCGAAGCGGGTGTGCCGATCAGCGCGTGCGCAAGGATTTGGAAACTCATGTTGAGGACGGGGTCGGATGTGTCGGGCAGTTTCCAATTGACCGTGAGATAGTGTTTTTTCGAAAGGTCTTCGCCGTCGCTGGCGATGTAGGCGCGTTCGATGCGTTTCGGGCGTTTGAACGGCTTGGCAAGCGGCACCGCGGATTTGACCTTCTTGCGTTTGTACGGCTTGAGATAGCCTTCCATCAATTTCAGGCGCATGTCGGGGTCGTCGTCTCCGTAGAAGAAGATGAACGAGTTGGATGGGTGATAATAACTCTCCCAGAACGCGCGGAAGTTTTCGTAGGTCAGGTCGGGGATGACGGCAGGGTCGCCGCCCGAATCCACGCCGTAGGTGTGCTTGGGGAAGAGCGACTCGACGATGACTTTGTAGAGCAGGTTTTCAGGCGACGAGTACGCGCCTTTCATTTCGTTGAAGACCACGCCTTTGTAGGTCAGCGGCGCGGATGGGTCGTCAATTTCGTAGTGCCAGCCTTCCTGCATCAAGGTCTGCTCGGTGATGCGTGGATGCAGAACCGCATCCATGTACACGTCGATGAGATTATAGAAATCCTTGACGTTCTGGCTGGCGACGGGATAGCAGGTCTTGTCGGGGAAGGTGAAGGCGTTGATGAAGGTTGCCAGCGAGCCTTTCAGCAATTCCACGAACGGCTCTTTGACGGGATACTTCTCCGAGCCGCCCAGCACGGAATGTTCGAGAATGTGGGCGACACCCGTCGAATCCTTGGGCGTGGTGCGGAAGTTGATGCTGAATACTTTATTTTCATCATCGTTGATGACCGAGAGCAGACGCGCGCCTGTCCGTTTGTGTTCGTACAACCGCACCAGCGAGTTGATCTCGGGGATCTGCTGTTCTTTGATAAGGGTGAAGGATTTGGACATGGTTACCTCTTTTTTATCCACAGATGAACGCAGATGGAGCAGATTTTATCTGCCATCCATGTTTCATCCGTGTTTATCTGTGGTTTACTTTTCTAAATTTCTCTCTCAGTTCGTTGATACTCTTAAGTGTACCGCGTTCTGTGTACATCCACATGTCCCAGCCGTTGGCGGGTGCATTGGACAACTCGCTCGCTACTTTGTGGATCGAGCCGACGAGTTTTCCGCATTTGACCTGTCCATTGGCAAGGATGACCGCTTCGCGTTTGCCCTTTGCGAATTTGAGTCGTTGCCCGATTCTCAGATAGCCGTTCTCGATCAGCGCCCCGAACGGGATCCGAACCTGCTTCTGCTTCGTCGGCAGGATCAACCCCTCAATCGGCGCGGACTTGACCGCCGCGATCCGTTTCTCCGCGACCTTGATGTATTTCTTGTCGCGTTCGATGCCGATGAAGTGACGTCCCATCATTTTGGCGACCGCGCCTGTCGTGCCGCTTCCAAAGAATGGATCAAGCACCACGTCACCCACGTCCGTGCTGGCAAGCAGGATGCGGTACAACAGCGCTTCGGGCTTCTGGGTTGGGTGAGCCTTCGTCCCGTTGGCTTTTATGCGTTCCCTGCCCGTCGCCAGCGGAATGACCCAGTCACTGCGCATTTGCAGGTCTTCGTTCAGCGCTTTCATGTCCTTGTGATTGAATTTATATTTCGCGCCCTTTTGCTTTTGCGCCCAGATTAATGTTTCGTGCGCATTCGTAAATCGTACGCCGCGGAAATTCGGCATCGGGTTGGTCTTCAGCCAGATGACATCGTTCAAAATCCAAAATCCCAGATCCTGCATGATCGCGCCGACGCGGAAAATGTTGTGATACGAACCGATGACCCAGATCGTGCCCGTCTCTTTCAGTACCCTATGGCTTGCGCGTAGCCAATTGATTGTAAACTCATCATACTCGGCAAAACTCGAAAACTTATCCCAGCCGTTATTGACCGCATCCACCTTGGTGTTGTTCGGGCGGTACAGGTCGTTCTGCAACTGCAAATTGTAGGGCGGATCGGCAAATACCAAATCCACCGAGTTCTCGGGCAGGGAATTGAGAATCTCGATACAATTTCCATGCAGGATGCGGTTGAGAGGGAGGATCACTAAGCCACCTTCAACACGATCTTCCCAAACTGCTCGCCGCGTTCGTATCTTGCATACGCCTCCCGCGCCTGCTCCAGCGGATAGACAGAATCAATGATCGGAGTCAACTTTCCGCTGAAGACATGCTCCATCATCTCGCGGAAATCCGCCAAACTGCCCATCGTCGAGCCGATGTGGGTCTGCTCGTTCCAAAACAGCAGGGACAGGTTCGTGGTCGCTTCGCGTCCCGTCGTGCGCCCGTAGGTGACGATCCGCCCGCCTTTGCGTAAAATTTTCTGGCTCTCGGTCCACGTGGATGCGCCGACGTTCTCGATCACCACATCCACGCCGCGCCCATCCGTAAGGCGGCGCACATCATCGAACGGGTCGCCAGCCTTGCGATTCACAGCGAAGTCCGCGCCTGCCTGACGGGCTTTCTCCATCTTTTCTTCGGAACTGGTGACGGCGATGACTCGCGCTCCGAGCATGTTGCTGATCTGCATCGCCGCGACAGCCACGCCGCCGCTTGCTCCCAGCACCAAAACGGATTCTCCCTTTTGAATTTTCGCGCGCGTGAAAATGGCTCTCCACGCAGTTTGATATGCCAACGGAGCCGCCGCCGCAGTGACAAAGTCGAAGCCGTCGGGGATGCGCATGAGTTTATCGGCGTTCGCGGCGATGAATTCCGCGTTGCCGCCGTTGCCGTTCGAGCCGAGAATATCGTAGTCGTCGCAAAGCGTCACATCACCGCGCAGGCAGTGTTCGCATTTCTCACACGAAAGCGACGGGTTGACAACCACCGCATCGCCGACTTTCCAGCCTGTCACATCGGGTGCGAGTTCTGCGATCACGCCCGCGATGTCCGAGCCTGTCCACATGGGGAATTGGTAACTTCCATCGTCGGGTCCGTGCAGGGACCATAACTCCAGATGGTTGAACGCGCTGGCATGCACGCGGATCAACGCCTGACCAGGTCCGATCTTCGGCTCAGGCACGTCCGCGATCTGAATTTTTGATGCGTCTCCGCATTCGTAAAATACAGCGGCTTTCATGGATAAATATCCTCATCGTCCACCAACTCAGGCGGCGGGGAGGTCATATCGTAGTTCCACACGCCGCCTTCCTTCATCGCGGATGCGACATCATATGGCGTAGGTTGGAATTCGTACTTCTGCGTTTCCACGAATTCAAGGATGAGTTTGTGCGGCGGTTTTTCGACTTTGAAACTTTTTTGCACGCGGTTCAGAAAGAATTTGGCGCTTTCGTTCGAGATTTGGAATATCCGCGCGATCTCCTCGAACGGCTTGATCTTCTCCGTCATTTCAGGCTTTCCAACACGCGTTTCGCCAGCGTCGCAGCGACGTCCATGCGGTATTCGGCGGATGCCCACTCGTCGTTCGCTTCGTGATAGGCGTTCTTCGCGGCGGTTTCGAGACCATCGGCTTCAGTGCCATCCATCGCCAACAGCGGACTTGAGCCATATCCGCCAAGCGTCAGGCGTGCGCGACCCGAATTCCATTGCGCCAGAGCGGCGCACACTAACGGCTTGTCGGCTGGGGTTTTGGATACAAAC
>CAYPHR010000205.1:0-5677 GCA_964410375.1 uncultured Anaerolinea sp.
CGCCCGCCTAACGGCACACTTGGCTGGTTTTTATCGCCTATTTGCCTCAATTTGCGATTGTCTATCTCCCGGAAGACCGTGGACAGATCTCGGACGGATGGGCGGGGGCGCTCCTGACCGCCTCCCAACTCCTATTGCTGGGGTTCGCGTGGCTCAATCGGAAACTGCCCGGGATGATGATCCTGCTTGTTGGAGCGGCACTCAACTTCACAGTTATGGCGGCGAACGGCGGATTCATGCCCATCAGCCCGCAGACAGCCAGCCGCCTCGTCCCGCCGGAGATTTTGCAGGAGATTCCGCCCGGAAGCCGTTTTGGGTCAAAAGATATTCTGCTACACCCGGAAGCGACCCGCTTCGAGTGGCTGGCGGATCGTTTTCTTCCTCCAAGTTGGTCCCCCTACCAGGTGGCGTTTAGCCTGGGTGATGTTTTTATCGCTGCTGGTGTCTTTATTTTGCTTGCCGTTCAAAAACAACATTAATCGTATTCAAAGAAAAAAGGATGATTAATATGTTCTCTCCAATTACTGCCTATCAACCATCGCTGCAAGTGAACGTCAGACCGGTTGCAACCTCGAACGGGTTGAGCCGCATCTTCGCCGCCGCGGTGGTCAGCCGTCAGTTTTGCCAGATGCTCCTGCATGATCCGCAGCACGCCTTGCAGACAGGGTATCTGGGTGAAACGTTCAAACTAAGCGATGAGGAACGGGATTTGCTTGTTTCCATCCGCGCCGAGTCGCTTGCCGACCTTGCGCGGCAGGTGCAAATGGCGCTTGGAAACCATAGCATTAACCTGAGAAGTTGATATTTCATGCTGACTGGTTTCAACACATCGGACCCGGCATTGGAAACCTTCTTCGCTCATGAAAAAAGGCTTGAATCCATGATACAAGCCTTTGGCATTATCCTGCTGGTATTGGATCGGCAAGGCAAGATCTTGGATTACAAGACCGGCGGCGGTACGCAGTTCAGCCCGCCTCTTTCGCGGTTCATGCCGCTGAAGTTTCAGGATTTTGCCCCCACGGATGTATTGCAAAAATACAGGGGGGCGGTGCGCGAGTTGCACGAGGGCGGCAAATTTGCCATGTTTGAGTACAGGCTCCGCCTGCCGGCAGGAGATGCGTGGTGTGAATCCTTCCTGATGCCCTTTGCGGACGGACAAAAGAACATCATGTTCGTTTGGAATGTAACCCATTACAAACGAACATTACTTCCGGGGCTGGCATTGGGCAGTGACAGGACGATTCAGGGATGGTTGAGCGCCCTCCATCTGCGCGATCAGGAGACGGGCGATCATGCGCACCGTGTCACGGAGATGTCCCTGCAGTTGGCGCGCAGGCTGGGAATCTCCGATACGGAGTTGATCCACATCCGGCGCGGGGCGATGCTTCACGATATCGGGAAGGTCGCCATTCCGGACAGCATCCTGTTCAAGCCCGCCCCATTGACGGACGAGGAATGGGATGTGATGCGCCGCCATCCGGTCATCGCCACGGAAATCCTGTCGCCCATCTCTTATTTTGCGCCGGCAATGGGCATTCCGCGTTCGCATCATGAGAAATGGGATGGGAGCGGCTATCCGGACGGGCTGGCGGGCGAGGCGATTCCCCTTGCGGCACGCATCTTTGCCTTTGCCGATGTCTACGATGCGCTGACGTCCGACCGCCCGTATCGCGGCGCATGGTCGCAGTCGGATGCGCTTTCCTATATTTATCAGCAGGCGGGCGCGCATTTTGATCCGTCCATTACGCCTGTATTTATCGATATGTTTTCGAAATAGCGGCGCATCAGCGGCAGGGAGGGGAACACTGATGCGAGTTAAGGGAAGGATTTGGGGATATACGCACCAGAGTCTCTGGTGCGTATTGCTTTAATCCCGTTTTTTGACTGATGCCCTGCCTTTCATGACTTCCATGATTGCAAGCATGGTGATCGCGGTCAGCATGAGAATCGTAAGCATGATCGGGGAGTTGTCTTCCAAAATCCAGATCAGCCACGAACAGCACCTCGATTCAAGCAATAACCGAGAAATTCAAGTGATTCCTATGTTCTTTTTTGATGGGGCGATTTATAACCTGCAAACACCGATAAAACCACCTGCGATCTCGAACCTTAACAACTGAATATTTGCTATGGATCGGGATGCCAGGTCAGGCGGATTCTGGTTCCCATCTCAGGCATGGAATGGATATTGATTCCTGCTCCGATCAGGTGCGCGCGTTCGATCATGCCGACAATGCCAAAATGGCGTCTTTTGACCAGGGTATCCGGTTCCAGATGGTTGTTCACGTCAAATCCCTTGCCGTCGTCTGCTATGACCAGATCCACTTCCTGTGGTTTCAGGATTCCCTGAATGGTAATCGTTCCCGCGCCGGCGTGACGAAGGGCATTTTCACAAGCCTCCTGGGCGATGCGAAATAAATGCTGTTCCATTTGCTCTGGAAGCCTTTCCTCACCGGCTTGCAGGTCAACTTGTATCTTTAGCCTGTCGTTGCTTCTCTCCATGAGGTTGTCGGCAAGTTCGATAAGTGCGGGCTTGAGTCCGTAAAGCAGCATGGGCGGATGGAGGCTGCTGACGATTTCCCGCAGGCGGCGGGTCAGGTCTTCATATGCGGCTTGGAATTTCGGGGAGATGCTGTTTTCGTCCAGATTGTTGCGAAGGAATGCCAGTTGATTGAGAATACTATCGTGCAATTCCAGGGCAAGGTGAGTGCGTTCCTGCTCGTTTCTTTCGATGTCGACACGGTACATTTTTCGCAGTTGCTCGGCGTGGATAAGATTGCTCAGGGCGATTGCGGTCTGGTTGGCAAGGGCTTGGAGAGTGGGAATCTCCGTCTGTGAATAAAAGTCGTCGGGGTCGCGGCTTCCGAGAAGCCAAAAGCCGACGAAAGTGTCACCCACTTTAAGCGGAAGGATGAGGCGCATCCAGGCATTGTTGGACGAATCGGAGATGAAAATACCCATTCTTGAAACAAGGTCGTTAATCCCGTTTTCAGCCGGCAACTGCGCCATTGTGACGTTCCTTGTCAGCAGCGGTTTGATAGTTCCATTGGACACCTGCACGAATGCAAATTGACGAACAAGCAGGCTTGGAAAGACTTCGTCATTGAGGAGTTTTAGGAGACCGGCAATGGACGTGCTGGTTGTGATGCGGTTTGAGTAGGCTTCCTGCAGGTTTTGATAGGGAAGTTTTATGCCGAGGAGATATCGATCCAGGGATGTTTGGAAGGCAGGATACGCCGAAAGGGAAACGGCGCTTGCCACCAGTGGGATGATGACGACAAGCGCCATGATGGTTTCAACGGGCGGCTGTAAGGCAATGATGGACATGAGCAGGATGAGCAGGATTGTGCCAATGACGATAAGGTAGGCATATATGGAAAAGATGCGGTGCGAGCGTATTTCCAAGCCGCCAAGACGATTGCGAAAGATCAGGTAAATGTATGCCAGGGGGATGAAGGGTAGAGCCAGTAAAGCCACAGGAGCCGCCCTGGGAATTTCTCCAAATACGCTTACCGCAACCAGCGCAATCGAAGGGAGGATCGCCAGCAGTGTAGAAATAGCGAGCAGGCCAACCTGCCGCCGTTGTTCGCGCCGCCAGATAAAGTGGATGACTTGCAGTGTGAAACTCCCCATCAGGGCAAGAATCAGTGCGATGGTGTAAAGATATCCAGGGGCAAGTTGAAGCAGTTCGCCCAGGAAAATCAATCCGGCAAATGAATACAAAAGCACGCCCAGGGAGCGCGGCAGGTTGACAAGAGGTTTCGGGAATATCCAATGAAGATGCAAATAGACGGGCAGGAGTAACCACGTGACCGCGTGGAAAAGAATCGAGCCATTCCATATATGCCAGGCGGAAAAGGAACCGAGAAGCAGCCATAAAGCCGTCAGGTGGTTGGCAGCCACCAGTAATCTCCAACGCACATCCCTGGGGCGTATGAAGAGTTCGATGATGGAGCCGAAGATCCAAAAGAAGTATGCCAGCCACCAGATGTTGAAGAAGCGCCCAAAAAACTCGGAAGTGGTGAAGCCGGGAACTTTCCACTCGATGGTTGCCGGCGCGTTATCCCGTTCGATCTCGATGGAAAGGATGTCGCCCTCTTTTATGCCGGGTGGAAAGAGCAACAGCCGTAGATCCTGCTGATATTCCTCTACGAGAACATCCCCGACTTTTACCAGCACATCCCCCACCTGCAGGATTGGGTCGTTTCCAGCATATATCTCAAGAACCTGCCCATTGGTGGGGTTGAAGTAAAAACCGATGTAGGGCGCTTTTACAAAAATGCCATACGTATATAACAGCAGGATGCCCAGCATGAGCAGGGAAAGAGGCATATCTGTAATTCGTTGCTGGTGACGGATGATTGGTTGCATGGCGCTCTCAAGATAATTTTAAGAAGATGAAAGGAGGTGGTCCAATTATATCGTAGGAAAAACCCCCGATCCTGTTCGCGCGGTTTGAGGAACTTCGTCCGTATGCCGGGAGCAGTTCAGACGCGTTGAAAGAGGCGCAGAAGATCCTCATCCGCTGCGGGGCGGTAAGTTACTGTTTTTATCAATTGCTGGGACGGTACGAGAAGGCGGGGAGTATTTTATCCGGCTTGCCGCTGGCGCGAAGGGAGTGCTTGGAAACGGTTCTCGATGAGATCGTCAGACCGCTCCACCGCCTGCTTGAAGAAGCGGATCCTGTTACGCCGGCGGGGCTTCCGGTGGATAGGGAGTGATCAAGCCCATTTGCCTTGCCTTGGCGATTGCCGCCGCTTTGTTGTGCACGCCCAATTTGAGATAGGCGGCGGAAAGCAAATTGCGGACGGTCGAGTTTTCCACGCCCATTTTTTTTGCAAGATCGGTGTGCGTATCGTCGGGATATGCCGCGCACAGGGATAGCGCTTCCCGCTGGCGGGGGGTCAGGATGCCGTTATTCTCGGCGGAGAGGGATTTTGCATACAGGTCGTGGGCAACCTGGCTGAATTGAATGCCTCCCCCTGCAACCGACTTCACCACGCTCGCCAGATCCTTGAGAATATCCTGGTCGTCTTTCAGGATGTATCCGTTCACCCCGGCTTCCATGACCGCGCGAATCAGCCCGCGCTCGGTATGCATGCTGATGACCAGGATATTAAGGTTGGGGTGCGCTTGAAGCAGCCTGGGAATCGCGTACAGGATCGGGTAGGGGTTTCGATTTTCCGGTGAAGTGGGGACATTTACATCCAACAGTAACACATCGGCAGGCTGCCTTTCGAGCGCGGGTTCTAATTCCTCCCCGAACCCCATGGTCGCCGCAATTTCGATCTGCGCGTCTTTTTCGAGCCGTGAGACATATCCGTCCACAATGGAGAGATGGTCGTCCAGGATCGCCACACGTATTTTTTTATCCATAAGAAGATGCCCTCGCTGATGCACAGAGCGTAACAAAAAAGGTGCCGCACTGCAAGCCTTTTTTTCAGAAACAGTACAAATGTCTATGGCGGGTGAATGACCGCCTATTGAAGAAGGGACGGTGATTCCCTACAATGGAACCAGAATAATCGCTTTTGTTGCAGGATGAAATGCCCCTTTCTTCGCATTTCATCCAGGGAAGAGGGGGGAAGGTTTGGGTTGCAGATCAACCCCTGGGTGGTTCGAACGCCAGGAGGCTGGCGGGAGGGGTTGAGATGTGCCCGCAATGCGGACGATTTGG
>CAYPHR010000206.1:0-5635 GCA_964410375.1 uncultured Anaerolinea sp.
GAGTATGTGCCGCCCGCCGAAAGGAATCGGTATCCTGCGCGGCAAGCGCATCCTGCAACTGCGCAAGTTGCACGGGCAGGTCGTCGAGAAACGTGTCGATCAATTCCACGATGAAATCACCGCCTGTGGATTCCCGTAACGTGTTGAACGTGTTCAAGTCAATGACAGCCATATCTCTCCGATTCACTCTCGCTTGTTCGCTTTGAACAACGCATCCACCAGTTCCACCACGCGGATGGGCTTTGCGATGTAGTTGTTCATGCCGGCGTTCAGGCACATCTCGCGGTCGCCTTGCATGGCGTTGGCGGTCAGACCGATGATGTAGGGTTGGTTCAAATCGGTCAGGTCACGGATACCGCGTGTTGCCTCCAACCCGTCCATTTCGGGCATCTGCACATCCATCAGGATCACATCGTACGTCTGGCGTTCGATCGCCTGAACGGCTTCGAGTCCGTTCGACGCCACGTCGGCGCGGTAGCCCATTTGCTCCAGCAGCCGCAGGGTCAGTTTCTGGTTCACGGCGTTATCTTCAGCGAGGAGAATTCTCAACGGATGCCGCGAAGCCATTTGCGGGTCGGGTTTGAAGCGGTCGGTCGTCTTGTTGCGTTCCTCCTCATCCGTTTGGACGAAGAGTCCGACGAGCGTGTCGAACAATTGGGATTGTTTGATCGGCTTGGTCAGGTAGGCGGAGAAGATGTTTGCGTTGTCTCCCGCTTCACGCCGACCGAGGGAACTGAACAGCACCAGCGGCAGTTTCCCCGCTTTTTGGCGGATGCGCTTCGCGAGTTCGAGACCGTCCATTTCCGGCATGTGCATGTCGAGGATGGCAATGTCGAAAGTTTCGCCGTTCTCGATCCACTCGAGCGCGGTGAGCGGTGATTCCGTATCTTGCGGTGTCATGCCCCATTTGGCGGTCTGCATGTTGAGTATGTAGCGGTTGGTGGCGTTGTCGTCCACGATGAGCACGCGCTTCTGTTTGAGTTCGGGCTGGACGCCCGCGTATTCGCGCTTTTGCGCGGGGGGCAGGTCTGCGATTTCGGTGTGGGTGGTGAAGAGGAAGGTTGAGCCTTTGCCCAAGCCTTCGCTGGTCGCCCACATCCCGCCGCCCATCATTTCCGCCAGCCGCTTGCTGATGGCAAGTCCCAAGCCTGTGCCGCCGTATTTGCGCGTGGTGGATGAATCGGCTTGCGAGAAGGATTGGAAGAGCCTGCTCATGCCTGTGGGGCTCAGCCCGATGCCGGTATCGCGCACGGAAAAGGTCAGCGTGACCTTCTTCTTTGCGCCTCCGTTCCTGTGCTGCTGGCTGGATACGGTCAATACGACCTCGCCCTTGTCTGTGAATTTGACGGCGTTGCTCAACAGGTTGGTGATGATCTGGCGCAGGCGGGTGGTATCTCCCATGACAGCGGGCGGGACGTCGCCGTCGAAGATGTAGGCGATGTCGATGCCTTTTTCGACGGCGCGCGCAGTGACCAGGTCCAGTGCGGATTCGACGCATTCGCGCAGGTCGAACGGCTGGGATTCGATATCCATGCGCCCCGCTTCGATCTTGGAGAAATCCAGAATGTCGTTGATGATGTCGAGCAGGGCATCGCCCGAACTGCGGATGGTTTCAACATAATCGCGCTGTTCGTCGCTAAGGTCGGTGTCGAGCAAAAGTCCGCTCATGCCGATGACCGCGTTCATCGGTGTGCGGATCTCATGGCTCATGGTGGCGAGGAAGGCGCTTTTTGCTTCGTTCGCTTTTTCGGCGGCGGAACGGGCGGAGCGGGCTTCCTCGAACAGGCGCGCATTTTGAATGGCGGTCGCTGTGCTGGACGCGATCGCCTCCATGAGTTTGACTATGGATGGGGGATAGGCGTTCTCGCGTTCGAAGTTTTGGATGGTCAAGCCGCCGATCAATTCCCTGCCGACCACCATCGGGACCATGATCGCGGATTTTGGTATCTCGTTCGAGGCGGTCATGCGCGAGCCGAGCTTTTTCCACAGGATTGGCGATTGGCGGTTGATGACGAGCGTTTTTCCCTGCAGGGAGGCATTTAGGGTGAAATCGTCGAGCAGGAAGGGCGGGAATTGAACGCGCTCGTTCTTTTTCGTGACGTAATGCGCGGTGATGGTCTTTGTGAACGGGTCATACAAGCCAATGCCGATGTTGTCTTCCCTGACCAGTTCACGCAGTTTGTCGCCCACTTTTTCGATGATGGTCTGTACATCGGGCTGCTGGGTCAATGCCTGGGAGACACTGTTCAGGATCTCCAACTCAGCGGCGCGCTGTTTGGTTTCCAGAAGCAGGCGCTGGGTTTCGTCAAAGAGGCGGGCATTCTCGATGGTCACGCTGATCGAGTTTGCGATGATGGTCAGCAGGCGGACATCCGATTCGCTGAACGCATCCTCCCGCTCCAGATTTTGCAGGGAGATCACGCCTTTGACCTCATCGCCGATCATCATCGGGACCCATAAGCCGGATCTGACCACCACACCTTCATCCTCCGGATCATCCACGCCGAGGTTGTGGGACTGGAACTTTCTGGAATACTCATCGAAATCGCGGTTGACCAACATGAGCTGACGCGTTTGAATGACATGTCCGCTGAAGCCGCGCGGGGGCAGGGGATCCTGATACAACCTTTCTCCATTTTCGATGATGTACGGATAATGGGTCAGGTTCGTGCGTTTGTCGTAGATCGCCAGGACCACGGTCTGGGCATCGAAGATTTCGCGGATCTTGTCGCCGGTTTTATCGTAAAGGGACTGGATATCCATTTTTGTATCCATCCCTGTCAGGATGTTGTTGATCAGGGACAGTTCTTCCGCGCGCTGGCGGGTTTCCTCCAGCAGGCTTTGGGACTCATCGAAGAGCCTTGCGTTTTGGATCGCGATCCCCATGCTTGCCGACAATGTGGAAAGCAGCCGCACGTCGTTTTCCTGAAAAGCGTGTTCGCGCTCGAAGTTCTGAATGGACAGCGACCCCAAAACCTGATCCCCTGCCAGGATGGGAACGGCGATCATGGATTTTGGGAACGAGTCGCCAGCCAGAAGCGTGGAACCGTATTTGCGCGCCATTTCATCCACGTTCTCGTTGATGAAGATGCTCTCACGGTTGCGGATCACGTATCCGGAGAAACCGGAAATCGGCTGTTTTTCAGGGTATACACGCTCGCCCATCCAATGCATATAGGGGAAGGAGGCGGATTCGGTTTCGGCTTCATAGTAGGAGATTACAACGCCCTGTGTGTTGAAAATACCGCGCACTTTTTCGCCGACGAGTTCATAGATGGACTGCACATCCAGTTTGGAAGACAGTCCCTGCTGAACGCTGTTGATAATTTCCAGTTCGTTCGCGCGCTGCTGGATCTCATTGAAGAAATTGGCGTTCTGGATGGCAATTGCCGCTTGCAGAGACAGTTCCTCCAGAAACCGCAGATCAGCCACGGAGAAGAATTCTCCGCCTTCGCGCCAGACCGCCATCATGCCGTTGACTTTGCGTCCTGCCAGCAGGGGAGCCACCATGAGACGTTCGTTTCCCACCCGCGTTGTGCCGGGGATTTGCAGCGTGCGCGGATCGTTGTTCGTATCGTTGATGAATTCCGCCCTGCCCAATGCCGCGAGAGACCCAATGATGCCTTCACCGATCATGATCGCATCCGCCATGATCTCCGCGGCGATATTTCCATGGGCGGCAATGGCACGCAGGGTCAACCCGTCTGGCTGGGGAAGGTAGATCGCGCTGCTGGAGCCGTTGAGCAGGTTGCGCGCGTGCGATGCGATCTTGTCCATTACGGCGGTGAGATTCAACGTGGCGGAAATGTCGCGTCCCACCTCGTTCAAGGCTGCGGACTCGCGCGCATGGCGGGATGTTTCCTCGAACAGACGCGAGTTTTCGATCACCACCGACGCCTGATCCGCGAACAACTGCAACAGGCGCACTTCGGAATCGGAGAATTTGCGCGGCTCGGAAAAGTGGATGTTCATCACGCCGACCACCCGCTTCTGGAATTTGAGCGGCAGACCGATCAGCGCGCCGTTCCAATTTGCGGATGTGCTGTGAAACAGTTGATGCGCCTGCATATCCTCCACCAGAACGATCTCTCCGGTGGTGACGACAGTATTTGTCACGCCTCCCGGGCGCGGAGTCGCAACAGGCATATTCGTGATCTTGCCATGCGAAATGGCGGTTCCGAATTTAATCTCGTTGTTCTCATAGATGAACAGGTTGATGTTCTCGATGCTTGGCATCAATGTGGATGTCCGCAGCATGATGGAATCGAGAACCGTGGCATACTCAAGATTGGAAGACAGGTCGATGGTCGCTTTGCGGATCGCCTCCAATTCGGCATTGCGTTGTTCGGTCTCGCGGAGCAGGCGCTGGGTCTCGTTAAAGAGGCGCGCATTCTCGAGGGCGACGTTCATCGCATTGGCAAGCGTCTCCAACAGGCGGATGTCGTTCTCGGAGAAATAGTTCTCCTCCTCCATATTCTGTAATGCCAATCCCGTTACAATATCTCCCTGCAGAATGATCGGCACTGCCGCAAAGGACTTGGGCATGCCCCCCTGCACCCGCTGAAAGTCGGGGAATTTGGATGCGAATTTTGTGAAGCCCTCGTTCACGACGAGCGGTTTTTGGGTTTTAAGAATTTTTTCGATGACGAATTTATGCGCGCCGGTGAATGGTCTGGGATCGACCTTCCAGTTTTTTCCATTTTCATACATGTATTCGTAGTTGACCATGCGCGTGGTCAAGTTGGCGGTATAGATCGTAACGGATTGTACGTTGAAGATCTCTCGTAGCTTTTCACCCACCGATTCGAAAATGAGCGGAATATCCAGTTTTGAAGCGAGCGCTTCCTGCAGCGCGTTGATGACCGCCAGTTCCTTAACGCGCTGTTGTTCCGCTTGAAATAAACGCTGGGTCTCATTAAGCAGGCGGGCATTTTCCAACGCGGCGCTCAGCGAATTTGCCAACGTTTGCAGCAGTTGCACATCCGACTGTTCGAAGGCATTCTCGCGCTCCATGTGCTGCAGGGAGATGATGCCTCGCACCTCATCGCCTGTGATCAGCGGTACGAATAAGACCGACTTCGGCGTCAACGGTCCGTGGATGAGCTTCGCGCCGTGCTTTTGCATCTGCTCGCCGACACGCTCGTTGAACACGAACGTTTTTTTCATGCGCACCAGTTTCTGCATGAGTTTGCTCATCGGCGCAGGGTCAAGGTGTTCACGTCCCTGCCGGTCGGTGTAGTAATTGAAATACTGGGTCTTGCTCTTCAGGTCGAACGTGGCGATGATGGTGATCTGCGCATCGAACAGGTCGCGGATCCTGTCCCCCACAAGGTCATAGATCTCCAGCAGTTCCATCCTGGAGGCAAGCCCGTCCTGCACGCTCTGGATGAGCGCCAGTTCCGCCTCGCGTTGCTGCAGCTGCTTCAGAAGTTTCTGCGCCGAAGCAGGCTTGCTCACAGCCTTTTTCTTTTCGGGTAGTTTGTCCGATTTTTTTACCATGCAGCCTCAGGATGGAAAAACGAAACTAGTTTACTACGGCTCGGGAAATCGTCAATGATGCGGATAAAAAAACAGGCGTTTATCGCCTGTCTGTCATTATTTTGATATTTTCGATGGGCGTTCGGATGACCAGATC
>CAYPHR010000207.1:0-5629 GCA_964410375.1 uncultured Anaerolinea sp.
CTCCACAGTTTGGACATTTCATCTCCCTATTTTACTTCCTATCTTGGATACTCCCAGAGTATTTCAACTTGCTCGAAGCGCCAAAAAAAGAATTGATCTTTTTTGAAAACTCCGGACACGGCATGATCTGGGAGGAAGCCGATCTGTTCCACCGCCTGATGGTGGAGACCATCCTCCCTGAAACCTACAAATAGAGATAGCGGATTCGTCGTCCAGAAGGTTGGTTCAAAACCGCCTCTAACGAGATAGGCACTATCGTCTCATCCAGGAGCCTCCCATGAAACTCACTCAATTCATCGAACGTCATCCCTATCGGTTTGTTGCGATTATGGAGGCTATGGTCGTGGTGGTCTATCTCGTTGCGGGGACATTTGCCTACTTCTTCGGTCTCGCCAACATGACGCTCTACGGTCTTGCCAATCTTGGGCTGACGCTCATCGTCATAATTTTGCTGACCCGATTAAAGTGGTGGGCGTCCGTCGGCTTCACGCCTCTGCGACGGCGAAGCGACCTGCTCTATTTCCTCATTCCTCTCATTCCCGCGATCCTCAATTTGATCCCAGGCGCGCAGATCGAAAGTTTTGCCCAAGTATCCGCAGTGTTTGCCGTCACGCTGGCTGTGGCATTCGCCGAGGAAACCGATGCTCGTCAATGGACAACTGAAGAACCGCGAATATCTATGCGTGACGATCAGCCTCGATCACGACATTGTGGATGGCGCTCCCGCCGCGCGCTTTATCCAACGGTTGAAGGAGCTTGTCGAAAGCGGTCACAAGATCTCCGACTTCATCGAGAAAGCGTGAGGTAATATGAACCCTCTACATCATCAACAATCCGCCGCTGAACGCCGCAGGAAAACTGCGGCGCGAATCGGAATTGGAATACTCTCAATAATTGTCTTGAGTGTTGTGGTGTTATTCCCGCCGTACCGTCCGATCGCTCCCAGTGGACCGCACAAATTCATCACAGTCCGCCATAGCTACGTTGACCCAAATCGCATCGAAGGATTCAACGATAACGGCGAACATAGAAAGGTCAATGTCGTCTTCTGGTTTCCAGAAAACGCCAGGGACGGCGAAAAATTTCCCCTTGTCGTATTTTCACACGGAGGGCTTGGCACGGAAAATAGCAACGAATCCCTCTATCTGGAACTGGCAAGTCACGGCTATGTTGTTGCCTCCATCGGACATCCGTATCATACGCTCTGGACAAAGGATGAAGCGGGTCGTATCACCTTGATCAACGGAGACTATTTCAAAGACATTCAGCGGGAAAACGCAAAAAAGGATAAGGAGCAGAGCCTTCGCTTGTACGGGGAATGGATGAAAACCCGCACAGAGGATATCAACTTTGTGATTGACACAATCGTGGCAAACGCGGCGGACAAGGATGCGGGCGTGTACGCATTGGTCGACACGGGAAAAATCGGCGTCATCGGTCACTCGCTCGGCGGTTCCGCCATGCTAGCCATCCCGCGACAGCGGGACGACGTGGATGCGGTCATTGCGCTGGAATCCCCATTTCTTTATGACATTGTCGGCGTTGACAACAACGAATTCGTATGGATGGACCAACCCTATCTCGCGCCAACGCTAAACATCTATTCGGATAGTTCCTGGGATCATCTCTCGGAATGGTCGCAATATGCCAGAAACTACGAATTCATCTCCAATCCATCTGAGAATGTGCATAACCTTTATTTTTCCGGCGCGGGTCACTTTTCATTGACCGATCTGGCGCTTGCCAGTCCGCTATTGACAAGGCTGTTGGAAGGCGGGCAGGCTAATCATGATCGTGAAGGCTACCTGCGAAGGGTTAATGTGGCGTGTCTTGAATTTTTCGACCGCTACTTGAAAAATACAGGACTTACGCATAATTGGCGTTCTCTAACGCCAGCGGGCGCGTTAGAGAACGCGCCCTACGCAAGGTTTTACGCAAGTCCTGAAATATTGATCAGATACAAGAGATGAAACGATGAAAAACAAATACTCAACCCTCTTCCTTGTTGTTACGGCGATCATAACGATATTTCTCGCGCGCGCTTGGCTGGCTTCCTCGATCCCAGCGCCGCGCACATTTGAAGTTTTCGATACGCTCACTGTGGCGGGCGCATTCCTCGTTCTTGTGAAGAGCCATCGCAACCTGCGGCGTGACGATTGGATCATCGCATTGATCTTGGGCGCGGTGATCGGAGTGGAGATGCTGTTCGCCTCTCTCTTTTCGCCTTATCCCTTCTTTGGAATCGTTCGCGACAAAATCGGGCAGGCATGGGTTCGCGGAAGTTTGACGTTCCTCGCCGCCCTGGGCGGGCTCGCGATCATGCGCCAGGGTGGACCGGTGCAACTCCATGCCGCCAATGGCAACTGGCGGGAAACGAGTCGAGGCATCCTGTTGGGATTAGCCATGGGTCTGCCGCTGGCTCTTTTGAACGTCTTTGCCTTACAGATGACCCAGGGACAGTCGGTGCAATGGCAAAAACCCATGCCCGCGCTTCTGGACGCTCTTCAACCGGGCATTGTTGAGGAGGTAATCTATCGCTTCGCCTTCTGGGGTTTGCTCTGGCTGACACTGCGAAACTCACTGCCACAACAGGCAGTCCGGCTGGCGGGTTCGCTGGCAATGCTCACGCACACGTACTCACATTTTGACGATTTGTTCATCCAGTCGCCTCTGACCGCCTTGGGAATGGGCGCCGCGCTGGCTCTCCTCTGGGGACTTCCGCCGCTAATTCTGGCGCGCCGCCGCGGACTCGAGTCTGCCATCGCATTTCACTGGATTCAGGACGCCGCGCGATTTCTGGCAGGTTTTTAATCCTTTCCCGCTTCGGCGCATGAAGATTTAACAAAAGAGACGCGGCCACAACCGTAACCTTCCCCTAAAATACACCAGTAAAAAGTGGAAAACTCGTAGCCAAATAAGCCCAGGAGCGCTCCACATGAAGGAAACGAGATTCAGCGAAAGCCAAATCGTGAACATCTTAAAGGAAGCGGAAGCTAGGATCGAGACGAGTTGAACTTACTCATATCTGAATCTCCAAACTCCCACGCTCAAGAAGATCGCCGCGAAGACCAGCAAGACCCCCGCTTCGGGAAGAATATCAACCAAGCCTCCGCCGCGTAAAACGAGATCGAGCATGCCCTGCATTGCCCAGGTGGTTGGCAGCACTTTCACCGCGCTTTGAATCGCCGCGGGGAATAGTTCCAGCGGATACCAGCATCCGCCCATGAGCGCCATGACCATGCCGAACATGATGCTCACCCCGCTGGCTTGCGCTTCGGTCTTGATGAACGTTCCCAGCGTGGCGCCGAACGCCGCCGCCGCAAGCGCCGAGGCAAGCAGGATGACGAACAACGCGAGCGGATCGCTTCCCCAGTTCAATTTCATCGCCAGAATCGCAAAGCCGACCAGCAGGAACATTTGAATCAACGCCATCGCCACCTGCCCCGAGATCGTGCCGAGCAGAAATGTCGCTTTCGTGGTTGGCGTGGTGAGCAGGCGGCGCAGCGTTCCCCCTTGTCGTTCGCTTGCAAACAGGGCTGAAATCCCAAAGAGCGGAATGAACACCCACGTGATCAATTGTCCCGCCGAAGAGTTGGCGCGCGGATCGTAATCCACCCGGTCGGGCGTTGTCTCTTCGATGACGGTCACACGCTCGGGCGCGTCGGCTTGAAGTTCCCGCGCGAGCGTGAGCGAACTTTCGAAATAGGCTTGTTTCTCCGCATCGGAGGCAAATGCTTGTTTCGCTTCGCGTTGCCTCACCGCAGTTTGCGCGGCAGAAACGGAACTGCTCACGCGGCGGATGGCGGTGAGGATGGCGCGTTGAACGATGCCCGCGTTGAGGTTGTTCGGCTGTTGGAGCATCTCCACTTGGGCGGAACCGTTTTGCAGCGCCTCGATGTCAACGCCCGCGGGGATGATGAATACCGCGTCGGCGCGACGGTCGTCGAATTGACTCTGCGCCTCAGCGCGCGTCACCACCTCGGGACGAACCGCCGTCGAATTCTCCAATTCGTCAATGATCTGTTGCGAAACGGCTGTCTGCGATTCATCCACGACCGGTACACGGATGCGGTTGTCGTCGTCGTTCGAAGGCGTCCCACCGGCGAGCAGGAAGGTGAACACGATTGGGAGGATGATGAAGAACAACAACTCCGATGGGCTGGCAAAGCGGACGATGGCGTCTTTCCATGCGATGGCGAAAATCTTCTTCATGATTATTTTGACCTTCTTGCCACAGAGACTCAGAGACTGTTTCTTAACTTCTTTTTTAGACACGGATTTCACTGATTTTCACGGAAAAAATCTTTAAAAAGCCGTCTTGTTTCCGTGTGTTCCGTGAAACTTGTACTGAGCCTATCGAAGTACGTGTACAAAAGAGCAAGGCTTCAAACTTAAGAAACATTTTCTCAGAGACTCTGCGTCAGATTTACTGTTGCGCGATCCCATTCCGATTGAACAACACGACCGAGGCGGCGAACAACAACGCGCCCATGATGAGCAATGCGGTGACGGGTTCGGTTAGATTCTTCAACGTGCCGCCGAGGGCGATAGTGACGAAACCGTCCATGCCCCAGGCGTTGGGCGTGATCTTGCTGAGGGTCTGCATGAACGGCGGGAAGTTTTCAAGGCTCATGAAACTTCCGCCGAGGATGCCGAAGATGAGCATGACCGCCGCGCCTGTGCTTCCCACTTGCGCGGGCGTGCGGGCAAAGGCGGTGATCAACATGCCCCAGCCCGTGGCGCCGAAGACTGCGGCGAGGATCAAAACCAAAACGCCCAGCGGGTCGCCCCATTGCACCTGAAAGAAGATCGAAGAGGCGAGGATCAAAATGCCGACCTGCGCGACGCCCATCAAGAAGATTCCCAACACCTTGCCGCCCAACACCTGCGCGTTGGAGGTGGGCGAGATCAACATGCGCGGAAGAGTGCCTTGCGAGCGTTCGGCAAGGATGGAGCGTCCGCCGTACGAGACGGTGTACATGAGGAACATCAACGCCATGCCCGGCGCGAAGTAGGCAAGCAGGTCGAACTCAACGGCTTCCGCGCCTTGGGTGTCGGTCTTGAGCGTGATGGCGGTGGATTCGGATTCGTCCACGTTTGCGAATAACTCTTGCGCTTCGCTCGCCACGTCCTGCGGATTCAACAGTCCGCTTTGCATCAAGCCGACGAGGGAGGTCGTGCCGCTCACGCGCCCTTCTTCGACGCGCGAGAGGAATTCGTCTACGATGGCTTTGATGATGCCCGCGCCTGTCGGACGCGAGGGGTTGGCGTACACTTCGATTTGAACGGGAGCAGGCTGAACGGCGGTTGAGTCGAACGTTGTCCCCTCGGCAGGGATGACGCTGTCGGTGAATCCTTGTGGGATGACGATGGCGGCTGAGGCTTGGTCGCTGTCGATTAATCGGCGAGCCGCCTCGGGGTCGGATGAAGCGGTCGGTTCCACCAAGTCTGCCAGATCGGCGGAGTTGAATAATTCTTCGAGCGCGTTGCCCAACTCCTTTTGATCCAAATTGACGATGACGACGGGAATGTCTGAAAGCCCGGTCGAGCCGCCGCTGAAGCGACCCGAGACGAATCCCATGCCGATGGTGAGCAGGAACGGCGCGAGGAGCATGAAGATGAGCGCGGC
>CAYPHR010000208.1:0-5571 GCA_964410375.1 uncultured Anaerolinea sp.
TGACGCTGCCGCCGGTCTCATTCTCGACGCGAACGCGGGAGGTCGGTCCGGCTTCGCCCATGTTGAGCGGACCAGCGCACGTTCCACCGCCCGAGCTGGCAGCCTGTGTTGCTGTGGGGATGATCAATTCCTGCGTCGGCAGGGGGATCGGTGTTTCCGTGGGGAACGGGGTCGGGCTGGGAGTTTCCGTGGGCGGGATGGGTGTGTTGGTCGGGATGGCTTCCTGGGTCATTGCAACCATCGTCCACGCCGAGGAGACGGCTGTGCCCTGAACGTCCTCGGGGGACATGGTGGGTTCCGCCTGTCCGCCGCATGCGGCAAGCAGGATGGCGAGTACTGCAAAGATTGGTAATATCCTTCTTAACATGTTGATCTCCGTATTCTATATATCAAGGGTTATTGGTTCTCGTCTATGATCGTGATCTTGTCCTTGAAAAGGTTGATGGTCAACTCGCCGTCTTTTTTCAAGGAAAAACTCCCGGTAAACTGCCTGCCGCCGATCCACGCCACATAGGTGTATGTTCCAGCCGGCGCTTTGGAAGAAACCGATTGCTTCACCGGGTACTCCAAATATGTGACATATCCTTCAGGGGTCACGCAGCGCAGGGAAATGTACGCATCCGCTTTCGCCTGGTTGACAAGCGTTACTTTGCCGTATGGCACGCTGGGAGGCAGGGTGCCGTGGAACAACGGGCGGGGCGTACGGGTCGGCGTGCGCGGGTCGATGACGATGCCCGGCGTTCCCGTAAAGGGCAGTGTGCCGACGATGACCGCTGTGCCCGGCGTGGAGCCATCCGTGAAGGGTGTGCCGGTTCCCAGGGTTGCGGTCAGCGTTAACAGAATGGGATTGGGAGTTTCTGTAGGAGTCTGGGGGACGGTTGTCTGTGTGGGGGTGAGAATAACGGGAGTTTCGCTCGGCAGGATGACCGTCTCGGTCGGAAGCGCTTGCAAGGTTTGCCCGGCAAGCACCGCCGCAGTGACTTCCAACTCCGCCTGTGAGACCGGCGTTGGCGTTGCTGCCTGCGTCTGCGGGAAAACCGGCAGACACGCGCCCAACAACAAGCTGAGCGAAACGAACAGAAAAAGCGTTTTTTTCATGCTGCCGCACTCTCCCGTCCCGGATGATTAGTTCTGCTGCCCAACCACTTCCATGAACTGGCTGACCACTTCGCGCAGCATGCGTTCGGGCAGCGCGCCGACCTGCCGGTGCACCACCTTGCCGCCCGCAACGAAGAGCAGGGTCGGGATGCCCTGAATGCCGAACTTCTGCATCCATTCCGCATGGTCATCGGTGTTGATCTTTGCCACGATCAGTTTGCCTTCCATTTCGCCGGCGAGCTTGTCGAGCACGGGGGCGATCATTTTGCACGGGTTGCACCACGGCGCCCAAAAATCCACGATGACAGGCAGCGATGACTGCATGACAACTTTTTCGAACGACTCGTCGGTGATGTGAATGGGTTCTGCTGACATATATTTTCCTTTTTCTTCTTGAAAACCTTTCTCGAAACGCTTTAATTAGCCGATGGAGTATAACATAAATTCCCTGATATAATCGCCGCCCATGAGCATTTTTTCACGCTGGAAAGACGGACTTTCACGCACAAGCAAAGCCGCATTCGGGCAGATCGCATCTCTCCTCGGGACATCTGAGATCACCGACGAGACCTGGGACGACCTCGAAGCGCTCCTGATCCAGGCGGATATGGGAATCGAGACGGCAGCCTCTGTTCTGGATTCTCTCAAGCGCACCACGCGCACCGAAGGGCTGATCCGCGCCAATGAACTTGCCTCCGCCCTGAAAGCGGAACTGCGCTCGCGCCTCATCACGCCGCCCGCCATCGCCTTTGACCACAAGCCGATGGTGCTGCTGGTGGTGGGAGTCAACGGCTCGGGCAAGACCACCACCATCGCAAAACTTGCGTCGCGTTTTCACGGCGAAGGGAAAAAGATCCTGCTCGGCGCGGCGGATACCTTCCGTGCCGCAGCGGTGGACCAGCTTCAGGTGTGGGGCGACAGGCTCAAGGTCGAGGTGGTGGCGGGCGCTCCGGAGTCCGACCCGGGCGCGGTGGCGTTCAATGCCATTCAGGCAGGAGCCGCCCGCGGCGTGGACATCGTCATGATCGACACAGCCGGACGCCTGCACACGCGTTTCAATTTAATGGAAGAGTTGAAGAAGGTCAACCGCGTGGCGGGCAAGGCGCTGCCCGGCGCGCCGCATGAGGTTTGGCTGGTGCTGGATGCGACCACGGGGCAGAATGCCCTGCAGCAGGCGCGTTCCTTTAAGGATGCGGTGAACGTGACGGGCGTGATATTATCGAAGTTGGATTCGTCGGCGCGCGGCGGCATGGCGTTTGCCATCCAGCGCGAGTTGGGCTTGCCGATCCTGTTTGCAGGATTGGGCGAAAAGCCTGAAGACTTGGCGCCTTTCGACCCGGATGCCTTTGTGGATGGAATTCTTTCGAATACGTAGGAGACATCATGCAGGACTTGTTACAGCGTTTGAACGCAGCAAATGAACTGACCCAGCAATTATTGGAGCGTCTTTGACCTGACGGGCAAGGAAAACCAGCTTTCGGAACTTGAGAGAGAGATCGAGTCCCCTGATTTTTGGAACGATACAACAAAAGCGCAGCGCGTAATGAAGACCGCCTCCGGTCTGCGGGATGAAGTGGCTTCATGGAAGTCCCTCCGGCAGGGGATCCATGACCTGACGGACCTGGCGAAACTGGGTGACGAATCGCTGCGCGCCGAACTGGAGACCGAGATCGAAAAGATCGAAGCGGACTTGGAGAAGCGTTCCTTTGCGGCGATGCTTTCCGGTCCGTACGACCACGACGATGCCATCCTTGCCATCCATGCCGGGGCGGGCGGAACGGATTCGCAGGATTGGGCGGAGATGCTGCAGCGCATGTATCTGCGCTGGATCGAAGCGCAGGGCTTTGAAGCGGAGATTTTAGATACCACACCCGGCGAAGAGGCGGGCATCAAAAGCGTGACCATCGCTGTCGGCGGACGTTATGCATTCGGGTATCTGCGTTCGGAGAAAGGCGTGCATCGTCTGGTGCGGCTTTCCCCGTTCGACGCGGCGCATCGGCGGCATACCTCGTTCGCGCTGGTGGAAGTCCTGCCGCAGGTCTCGAACGATGAAGCGGATGTTGAGATCAACCCCGGCGACATCAAGATGGATGTCTTCCGTTCCTCCGGCGCTGGCGGACAGAACGTGCAGAAGAATGCCACGGCGGTGCGTCTGACGCATATCCCAACGGGGATCGTGGTGACCTGTCAGAACGAGCGTTCGCAGGTGCAGAACCGCGAGTTCGCCATGCGGATTTTGCGCGCCCGCCTGTTGGAATTGCGCCAGGCGGAGCGGGAGGAAGAACGCGCCGTCCTGCGCGGCGAGTACACCAAGGCGGAGTGGGGCAGTCAGATCCGCTCGTATGTCCTGCATCCGTACCAGATGGTCAAGGATCACCGCACCGATCACCAGGCTGGCAACGCGCAGGCTGTGCTGGACGGCGACCTCGACGGCTTTATGGAAGCCTATTTGAAGAGCGGCGAAAAGTAGATCGTGTTAAATCAAAAGAGCGGGCTCGATGCCCGCTCTTTTTGTTCGTTTAGCCGCCGGTGGGAAGCCGTTTTTCCAGCGTGTTGCTGAGAAGTTCTTCCTGCTCTTCGGAATTGGTCTTGATGGATTTGCGGCGGACCTTGTTGTGTCCCTTGGCTTTTTCCAGCGCCTGCTGCCAGGCGATCTGCATGGCAGTGTACTGCGGCTCGTTGGAAACTTCCGTTTCCATTTCGTAGTGTTCTTCTTCCTTCTTGCCCTTGCGCTTGCCCTTGCTTTTGCGCTCTTCGCGTTCCGGCTTGAACTCTTCGACAACCTCGGCTTGCAGGGCTTTCATGCTCAGGCGGATCTGGCGCTTGCGGCGGTCCACTTCCAGTACCTTGGCTTCGATCTCTTCGCCTTCCTTGAGCACTTCACTGGCGGTCTTGACGTAGCCGTGGGTCAACTCGCTGACGTGGATGAGACCGGGGCGTTCCGCGCCGAAATCCACGAATGCGCCGTAGGTTTCGAGGCGGACGACCTTGCCCTTGACGATCTGTTCGGGCTGGATCTCCTTCCATTCGTACGCGAGCGGCTCGATCATGGTCAGTTCGATGCGGTCCTTGCGGACGCGCTTCACCCAGACTTCGACCTCCTGCCCTTCCCGCACGATGTCTTCCACTTTGTTGATCTCGTTCTGACTCAACTGCGAGATATGGATGACGCCGGGCAGAGGTTGCCCGACATCCACCAGCGCCCCCGCTAGTGTCGTCTTTAGAATTTTGCCGCTTAATTTGGTTTTCGGTTCGAGCGCAACGGCTGGCGCGCTATCAGGGGTCATCATAATACACACTCCTACAGGTTGAAATAATGCCGAAAAACGATTATACCTGTCTGACAAAAAAACGTCAACAAGAAATTGGTATGATAACAAAATTGAAAACAGCCCTCTTGCCGATTGCCGCGCTGCTGTGTATAATGCTGGAAGCATAAAAGCAATGATGGGAACGAGTAGACCTGTCGAAACGGTCAGCGAGTCCGAGGTCTGGTGTGAGGCGGATACGCGGAGACGGTCGAAAATCCTCCCGGAGCTGTGAACTGAAATCAGTTGAATAGTCCGATGGTCAGATGGTCGAATAGCCTGATGGTCGGCTGGTCGCTGAAAGTAAGGGAGCCGGAGTTGTTCTTCGTTATCGGAACAGGATGATGGTTGTCATCCAATGAGCGTCCATCTTCGGATGGAAATCAGAGTGGTACCGCGTGAGCCTTGCTCTCGTCTCTGTATGAGATGAGAGTTTTTATTTTTAATTTTCATGTCGTTGCGAGGAGGGCGAAGTCCGACGAAGCAACCTTCTGGAACGTGGAGATTGCTTCGCGCTCCGCGCTCGCAACGACATACAAGGAGTGAGAATGTTCAAACCAGTCAACCCAAAACTCGACGTGCCTGTGATGGAGGATAACGTCCTCAAGTTCTGGAAGAAGCAGGAGGTCTTCAAGAAGACCGTCGAACAGCGGCAGGGCAAGCCCGAGTACGTGTTCTACGAAGGTCCGCCCACCGCCAATGGACGCCCCGGCGTGCATCATGTGCTCGCGCGCGTCTTCAAGGACATGTTCCCGCGTTACAAGATCATGCGCGGATACCACGTCTCGCGGCGCGGCGGCTGGGACACGCACGGCCTGCCGGTCGAGATCGAGGTCGAAAAGCAGTTGGGCTTCACCAACAAACAGCAGATCGAAGAATACGGCATCGACAAGTTCAACGAACTGTGCCGCAGATCGGTCTTCGCTTACATCCAGGACTGGGAGAAACTGACCGACCGCATCGCCTTCTGGGTCGACCTCGAAGAAGCCTACGTCACCTACACCAACGATTACATCGAATCGGTCTGGTGGATCCTGAAGAACTTCTGGGAGAAGGACCTGCTCTTCAAGGGCTACAAGATCGTGCCGTACTGCCCGCGCTGCGGCACGCCTCTCTCCGACCATGAAGTTGCCCTCGGCTACGACGAGGCGACCGACCCCTCGGT
>CAYPHR010000209.1:0-5498 GCA_964410375.1 uncultured Anaerolinea sp.
TTTACGTTGAAAGACCAATGTCTGGCGGCGGGGGCGGGGGAGGCGGTGGTGGTCCGAGTCAGGATATCAAACGGCTGACGAACAGCGCGCTTGAAGAACTGCGGGCGATCCCCGGCGTGCAATCCGTGCTTCCGCGCGAATACCTGAACGCCAACATGATGCTCAAATACAAACGTCTGGTCGGATACAGCGGGATCTATGGAATTGGCACGTACGACCTCGCCGACTTGGGTTTGAAAGCCGATCTCGGCACGACGCAAATGACGCGCACCACGGTCGTGATCGGATATATGGTTGCGCAGAATTTTTCCGACCCGAACTGGAAACCCGGACAGGAGATCGCCTCACCGCCCGACCTTTATGACCAGCAGATTCAATTGACCTTGATCAAATATGATAACGAAGGCAATGAGATCCGCAAGAATTACAGCATCCGCGTGGCGGGCGTGCTGAAGGAATCCGGTACGGAAGCGGATTGGACCATCTTCATGCCGCTGGACCAGATCAAACTCATGAACGAGTGGTCAATGGGGACGCGCATCGATTACAACAAGACGGGCTATAACGAGGTCATCGTCAAGGTCGTGAACGCGGATAAAACCCTCGAAGTCCGCGACCAGATCATTGCGCTTGGTTTTCAGGCGAACACCATGCTCGATTTTGTGCAGGGCATCAACAACTTTTACAAGATCTTGCAGGTGGTGCTGGGCGGCGTCGGCGCCATTGCCTTGTTGGTGGCGGCGATCGGCATCGCCAATACCATGGCAATGTCCATCCTCGAGCGGACGCGCGAGATCGGCTTGATGAAAGCCGTCGGCGCGACCAACCGTGACGTCCTTTCGCTGTTCCTGGGCGAAGCGGCGGGCATCGGCTTTATCGGCGGTTTGGGCGGCGTGCTGATCGGCTGGCTGGCGGGACAGGCGTTGAACGTCATCGCCATTGTTTATCTTGCACAGCAGGCGGCGTCACAGGGCGGCATCCCGCCGAGCGTGGCGGTCTATACGCCGTTGTGGCTGCCGGTCTTCGTGCTGCTCTTTTCCATTTTCATCGGGATGATCTCGGGATTGTACCCGGCACTGCGCGCCGCAACGATGATCCCTGTGCTGGCGCTGAAATACGAGTGATTAAGCACTTAACAATCTGCTTTCAATCCGAACAAATGACAGGGGCTGTTATGTATAATGATGGAAAGTTCGTTGAGAGGTACGAAAGGAGATCTGTATGTCGGAGCGACGCACGACGCCGCGAAAGAATGTTACTTTTTATATGCGTGTCCTGAATGACGATACGCAGGAGATCCTCGGTCACATGGTCGAGGTCAGCATGGTCGGCTTGCGCCTGGAAACGGCTGTACCGTTGCCCAAAAACAAGGATTATTATCTACGCCTCGAACTTACGCCGGACCTTGGCTCTGTCCCTTATATCGTTTTCATTGCCCGTACGAAATGGTGCAAAATGGACGAGATCCTGCCGAACTTGTATCATGTCGGCTTTGAGATCGTGGAGATTATGCCGGAAGATAAAACTGTGTTCGCGCGGATTCTTGAAAAATACGGCTCATAATACGTGCTTCAGGGGTGGATATACCGCACTTTGAACAACCCGCGGACAGTGGAAACATACGCGATACCCTGCTCCGCGTCCAGCGTGATCGTGCGGATCCACGGTCCCAGATAAAAGGTTTCCACAGATTCAAATGTGTTCAGGTCGAACACGGTCAGCTTGTTGTTTATAAAATTCCCAACCAGCAGTAAATTTCGTTTTATATCATGCGTCATGGTGCGGTCGCCCAGGCTGGTCTTGATGCTGCCCAGGTATTCCAGCGTCTCTGCATCGTAGCGCAGGATGAGCCCTTCCAACGTGGAAGCCACCAGGATTTCAGAACTTGTAGGAGAATAGATCAGGCGGTCGGTTCTTGGGCTTGTAGTGGTATCCGCTGCGATCTCATGATTGACCATGTCCCATGCGGCGAGATAGGTATCTTTGAAGGAATTGAAATACAACATCGGCTTATCCGCATGGACGGCAATATTGGTCGGCACCCACGGCAGCGGCAGGGTGGCAATGACATTTCCGCTTTCACGGTCGAACAGGATGAGCGGCGTCCCAGTTTCAACGTCCGCTTCGGATGCGATGAGGATGCTGTCTGTGTGCTTTTCCCAGACCATCCAAATATCGCCGGGGGAAAGCTCCGGTACGGGCACGGTATGCAAGGTTTCCAGGGTCAACGCATCCATGTAGATCAATTCGCGCGTCTCGGTTTTGTAAGCGTAGATCTCCTGTCGTTCGGGGTTGTATGCGAATCCTTGCGTCTTGCCGATATCCTCCTGCGACCTGCGCGGCGGCTTGCCAAGGTCGTTCACATCAAACGCAAGCAGGTAATTCGTCCCGCGTCCGACCGCATAGAGCAAGCCGTGTTCCGCGTTTAATTCGATCCAATTAAAATCGCCCTGCGCAAACTTTTCCACTGCGGGGTTGGCATGCAGCCGTTCACCCAATGTCAGCACGCGTTGATTGTCGAACGGTACCAGCAGGAAGATCCAGAACAATGGCGCGATCATGACGCCGCTTAACCACGACCATTTTTTGATGGAATTCCCCGCCCGGAATTTCTCCGCCAGCCAAATGACATACGCCTGCGGAACGACCGCCTCGACCAACCCGACGCCTGCGAGGAACACCAGCGACAATAATCTCCCCGCTGCCACCCGCTTGGAAAGCCATTCCTGCGGCATGGTGTTCAATGCAAGGAGCGCGGTCACGATTCCCGCCCGCGCCAGCGCATCGCCGGTTTTGAAAAGATAAATGAAGGCAATGACAATTCCTGCAAATGCCCCCGCAACGCTCACAACATATCGAATGGATGGAGAGACCGGCAGTTTTCCCGTCAGCCAGAGACCAAGCCCCAGCACCAGCACACAGCCCAAATACAGAAGGATGCGCGTCGAGGCGGTGCTGGCGGAGTAGACTGCAAGATCCATCACGCGCCAAAGCTCGACCGTCTTTTCGAGCGCTTCCGCAATTTGAAACCGGAACAGGTATGTAACCAGCGCCAACAACGGCAGACGCAGGACCGCCCATGCGAATATCCATTTTTGTTTTATGCTCATGTGCCGATAATAACAGGTGACAGCCATTTCGCGGCTGTCACCTTGTTTTTTTTTGGATCTTGGAATTTTACGATACGGCGATCTGTGGTCTCATGGTGTGCCACTCGGTCGCCTGTTGGTAGGCGTACCCGCTGCGCAGGACGCCCGCCTCGTTCCACGGGCGCGAAACGATCTGCAAGCCGATGGGCAGACCTTCGCTCGAGAACCCGCATGGGACCGATAACGCCGGCAGGCCGGTCAGGTTGAAGGGGGAGGTGAAACGCGTCAACATCCGGGCGCGCTCGATGGCGTTTTCGCCCTCCAATACGGGGGCGGTGATGGGGGTTGTGGGAAGTAGAAGCGCATCGAATTGCTCGAACATGATTTCGCATCGTCGTCGTGCTTCGACCTGTGTGCGCCTCGCCAGAACATACTCGCTGGATGTGAAATTTGCGCCCGTTTCCAGCCGCAAGCGGACATCCGCGCCGAACCAGTCGGGGTGTTCCTGCATCCGTTCGCGGTGGAACGCGGCGGCATCGGCTTGGGTCATCAGCGCATTGGCAGACGCGGCTTCCCGAAGAAAATCCAGGTTGACCTCGGTGACGATCGCCCCCAGGTCTTCCATTACTTTTGCCGCCGTGCGGACAGCCTGCAATACTTCCCTGTCTGTTACTTCCTCAACGAAATCCCCGACGGCGAGAGCCATTTTGCGGTCTTTCATCGTATCTCTCAAATGGCTGGAGTAATCGCCGGGCAGCGTTTTTATGGACGTGGGGTCCTGTTCATCGTATCCGCCCATGATCTGCAGCATCAGCGCCGCATCCTCGACCCGGCGGGTGATCGGTCCGGCGTGGTCGAGATTCCACGAAAGCGGCAGGATTCCGCGCAGGCTGACGCGCCCATAGGTGGGTTTGAGTCCCACCACGCCGCACAACGAGGCGGGGATGCGGATCGAACCGCCTGTGTCGGTGCCGAGCGCCGCCATGGACATGCCCGTGGCGACCGCGACGGCGCTCCCGCCGGAGGAACCGCCGGGTGTGCGGGTCACGTCCCAGGGATTGCGGCATGCGCCAAAATGCGGATTGTTATTGGTGACGCCGAGCGCGATCTCGTGCGTGTTGGTCTTGCCGATGATGCGCGCGCCGGCATGCTTGATCTTTTCCACGACCACGGCATCTTCTGAGGGGACATGGTCGGCGAAGAATTTCGAGCCGCCGGTGGTGAGGATGCCTTTTGTGTTGTACAAGTCTTTGACCGCGATGGGAATGCCGAACAGCGGCATACTGCCGTTGCCGGATGCGGATTCGTTTTGATCGGGGTGGATAACGGTGATAAAGGCGTTCAGCGTCGGGTTGAGACGCTCGATCTGACGGTGGCAGGTGGCAGCCAGGTCAGAAGCGTCGATCTCACCGCTTTTCATCAGATCGCGCTGCTCGATTAACGTTAAGGAGTCCAGATTCATATGATGTAATTATATGCATGGAGTTTTTTTTCTCCATAGCCCTTCCGTACTGATATAAAACTACTCTGTCAGGAGGCAATCTCCTGACAGAGTATGAAAGGTTTACAGTTTTGTCGGGGTTAGAAGAGACCGAGTACCTTGCCGGTCTTGAGGTCCAGGTCCACATCATAGAAGACGGGGCGGGTGGGCAGACCGGGCATGGTGCGCATATCGCCAAGAATGGGATACAGGAAGCCTGCGCCAGCGCTCGCGCGGATCTCCCGCACGGTGATGCGGAAGCCCGTCGGCGCGCCCTTCTGGGTCGCATCGGTGCTGAACGACAGGTGGGTCTTCGCCATGCAGATCGGCAGTTTGTCGAAGCCGAGGCGGGTGTAGCGCGCGATCTGTTCTTCGGCTTCTGGAGTGTAATCCACACCGTCGGCGCGGTAGATCTCGGATGCGATGGTCTCGATCTTTTCCTTGATGGTGGTGGCGTCGAGATCGTACAGGAACTCGAAGTTGCTCGGCTTTTCCGCGGCTTTGACGACCGCTTCCGCCAGCGCCTTCGCGCCCTTGCCGCCGTCCGCCCAGTGAGTGGAGACGACCGCGTCCATGGCGCCCATCTTGAGCGCGGCTTCACGGACGAGTTCCACTTCAGCGGGGGTGTCGGTGGCGAAGGAGTTGACCGCCACGACCACGTTCACACCGAACTTCAAGGCATTCTGAACGTGGCGTTCGAGATTTGCCAAGCCTGCGCGGAGCAGTTCGAGGTTCTCATCGGTGTATTCCGGGGCAAGAGGCTTGCCAGCCACGACCTTCGGTCCGCCGCCGTGCATCTTGAGCGCGCGGATCGTGGCGACCAGCACCACTACCTGCGGGATCAGACCCGAATAGCGGCATTTGATGTTGAAGAATTTTTCCATGCCGATGTCCGCGCCGAAGCCGGATTCGGTGATGACGAAACCGTC
>CAYPHR010000210.1:0-533 GCA_964410375.1 uncultured Anaerolinea sp.
CTTCAACATATTCTTGAATAATGAATTCGTCAAAAAAAACAGGATTTCCGTTTACACGCGCAAGCAAGTCATCACGATCTGTACATTTATCAATACCATCTCCGCCCCCTCCTCTACGCGACTTTACCAGAACTGGGAAAACGAGACCATCAAGTTCATCTTCCAATTGAGCGCTGCTTGTGATCGAATGCGGGTGGGGCAATTGGTGGCTGCGGAGAAGGTCGGCAAATTTCCCCTTATCCTTAACATTCATCAGAGTCTCTGCAGATTCGATCAGGATCAGTTTGGTAATTTTTTCCACACTTTCACGATGTTCTGCGAAATAGTAAGCCCCATCGGAACCTACAGGCATGCATAAATCCACGTGGATCCGTGAACAAATTTCTGCAACACCTTCTAGCAGGCTTTGCCCCGGCTTCAACAAATGAAAGGTTTTTGTTGTTCGTGAATATTTGGCAAGCGTATTAGCATCCTTCGAAAGGATATGTACATCCACATCATCCAAACCAGACAGACAGTTAAGCACATGATAG
>CAYPHR010000210.1:543-4150 GCA_964410375.1 uncultured Anaerolinea sp.
GGCGCTCTCCATCCGGTATCAATACTGATATTTTATCCATAATCCTCTCCTAATCACCTGAGTCAAAGTCCATAATCCTGTCCATACACCTGCATTTGCAAGAGTTTCAGAAAATAACGGCGCAATTGTATCATACCGATGGAATTTACAAATCTGCCCGCCCCTGATGACCGTTCGAAATTCTCTTCGCTGTCATTCCATCTTTCGACCAGAAGTAACAGGCGGAAAAAATTAAGTGCGTAATAATCCACCGGCTCATCCTGAAAGTATCCCTGAATCAGGGAAGTGTTAAACATATCCAAGCTATGGCGCGAGACAGCCAACCCTCCACTTAACAGTTGGACTCGACAGGTCTCGAGATCAATCATAATCTTTGCAAGATCCACATACATAGGACCCAATAGGTTGTGAGCATCCAAGGAGCCGATTCTTCCATCACTTGTAACAAAGATGTTGACGGAGTTGAAATCATTGTGGAGAGTTCGATAGGGAAGATTCGCACTCTTATATTTTTGATACAAATCGGAAATCAAATCACGGGCAAATCTCACATCCACTATCGCTGCAATGGTATCCAGATGCCCCTGTGTTTGCTTATAACGTTGTTCACTAAAAAAGGGACCTTCTTCCAACGCACCGATCTGATCATGAAAAATACGGAGCCAGCGCCCGACAACATTCATATAGGCATCGAAGGTCCTCCGCGACTTTCCGCCCACCCACATATTCGGCGACTGAAAGTAAGATCGCAACGTATGAATATCCGCCATTTCCTCTACAACCGCATTGATATCGTCGTAACATGCCAGCGGACGGATCGTGGCGAACAGGGATGCTTCATCTCGACAAGAAAAAACATCCCTGATCTTTACCAGTGTTTCGTATTCATCCCTTGCTTCTTCCTTCATCTTGGGACTGACAATCGCATCGGAAAGGCTCATACCCTCTGCATGACGTATCTTAACAAGAATGGTTTTCGTCTCATCTTCTGAAACCCTGATCGGATAGTAAAAGAAGAAGGACCAATCCCGAGGATAAAACCTTGGTAATCCATCCAATTTTGCATCCTTTCCATACCAGGCAGATAGCTCTGTCTGTATCTTTGATGTGAGCACAGGGAAAAATAAATCCAGATCGCGGGCAGAAGAATTTGACAAAGAGACTTCCTTTCTCTAACTGATGGCAAGGCGCTAAGTTGAGAGGAATTCACTCTCTCAATTCCTCTGCGCGATCGGCTTCAGGTACGAATCCAGCAATTGATCCATCTGCTCCAGCGACTCGCACACAAAGAGCATCGGATTGAAGGCATAGACCGTCTTGGGGATTCTGGCGATCGTCTCGATATCGAACGGCGCGATGATGACCTCGCCGCCGAAGATGCCGTCCTGCTTGATTCCCAGACTCTTGTACAAACCTAGGACGACGTTCCAGCCTTCATCCGCGGAGGACATCTGTCCCTTTTGGTGAAGCGCGTTCACACCGTCAATGATGCGGTGCAGGTTGGTTTTGTTCGCCTGGAAATGCGCATCCAATTGCGGGAAGATCGGCTTGGTGTAGTCGATCACATTGTCGCGCCCGAGGCGGTAGAACTCCATGATGGTACGAGTCAATTCCTTACGCCCGGAGATGATCCCCGCCCCAAAGATCTTGAAGCGGTTATCCTGCACCACCAGACCGAACTCCGTGCTGTACCATGCCAACCGCTTGATGACCTCGCGCTCCTCCGTCGTCGCCTTCATGTAGGCAGGCGCGAATTTGTCTTCGATATCGGCGTAGAACTTTTGCGTGAGGAACGGGAGATGACCGAAAATATCGTGGAACATGTCGGGTTCGGGCGTGAATTCCATCTGGTCGCGCGTGCGAAGATAATCGGTGATCAGGAAAATGCGCTGTGCGAATTTCTTGTACCAATCGTCGGCAAGGGTGTAGCGCACCACCGTCCGCTCGATCCTCCAGCCCGAGCGCGGCGTGATATGTTCATTCAAATGCGCCACCGTCGAGATACCGTTCGGGTCGAGCTGCAACAACTCCAAGCCCGTCTTCCATTCCTGGCAAATATGCTCCAGCAGGTAGGGCTGATAAACTCCGTCAAATAAATCCGCCCAGATGGCATGTTGCTCAAGAGAAAATGCAATCTCCTGATTTTCAGCAGAATATTCCTTCGACGGATCGATCTGTTGGGCGGCAATATCACCCGTGTAACTCGGTACGTTTTGATTCATGGTCACCTTTACACCTTTCTAGTTGGATTTGGACACACAGAACATCGGGAAATTGCAGCGCAATGAAAGGATATTATCACCTCCAAAAAATGAAGTCAAGAATGGGACAAACCCTGTCGGGTTTGGAAATGATAAAATCACATCATGACCGACCTGAAAGGGAAGACCATCCTCGTTACCGGGGCTGCCCGCCGCGTGGGGCGACTCTTCGCGCTCGCCTGTGGACGCGCGGGTGCGAACGTCATCATCCATCATGGACATTCCCCCGCGGAAGCTGAATCTGTCCGGGATGAGATCGCCTCATTCGGACCTCAAGCTTGGGTGCTCGTTGCGGATTTTTCCAACCCTAAAAGCGCATCGCAATTAATCGAACACGCCAGCAAGTTGGCTCCGCTGTATGGGTTGGTCAACAGTGCATCCATCTTCGAGCCGCTCTCCTTTCACGACACATCACTTGATGCCTGGCAGCGCCATATGGATATCAACCTGACCGCCCCGTTCTTGTTATCCCAAGCATTTGCGAGGCACGTCAATGAAGGGCGCATCGTAAACATCCTCGATTGGCGCGCCCTGCGCCCCGGCGCGGATCACTTCCCGTACACGATCACCAAATCCGCATTGGCGGGGATGACGAAATCGCTGGCAGTGGCGCTCGCGCCGCACATCACGGTCAACGGGCTGGCATTGGGGGCGATCCTGCCGCCAGCGGATGATCCGTCAGCGGGGGAAAAGATCATAGAAAGTGTACCAGCCAAGAGGTGGAGCGAGGCGGGCGAAGTCGAAGATGCGCTGAAATTTTTATTGACAGGTCCCGCTTACATCACTGGAGAAATCATCCATTTGGATGGCGGCAGGCATTTGATTTAACAGGAGCAGTCATGGATAAAGTATTCATCAAAGATCTACTCGTGCGCGGCATCATCGGCATACGCGATTGGGAACGGGAGAAGGCGCAGGATATTTTGATCAATGTGACGGTGTTCACCGATATGAGGCGTGCCGCAGAAAGTGACAGCATCAACGACTGTGTGGATTACAGCGCGCTGGCGAAAAAGATTCAGGCGCACGCTGAAACCGCAAAGCGCCTGACGGTGGAGGCGCTGGCGAACGATCTCGCTGAAATTTGTCTTGAGGATGCATTGGCAAAAAAGGTCGTCGTGCGCGTGGAAAAGCCCGGCGCGGTGCGGTTTGCGAAATCCGTCGGCGTGGAGGTGGAGCGAAACCGTGATGAGTGATCTGCATCGCGCCTACCTCAGCCTCGGCTCGAACATCAGGGCGGAGGGCAATTTGCCAAAAGCAGTGGAATTACTTCGAGGGGTTGGGGAGATCGAGGCGGTGTCTTCCGTGTGGGAAACTGAATCCGTCGGGTTCGATGGTCCGAATTT
>CAYPHR010000210.1:4250-5441 GCA_964410375.1 uncultured Anaerolinea sp.
GTCGGCGAGGCAGGTTTCGGTTTGGATCAAGAAGCGGGAGGACGTTATCATCCACCCGTTTGGCGCTAGATCCTGAGCGGCTCTGCGCCGCGGTCCAGATGGTCCAGAAATTCCTGGCGGGTATTTATGCTTTTGCGGAAGCTCCCCAGCATGGTGGATGTGGTCATGCGCGCGTCATGTTTTTTCACGCCGCGCATCATCGCGCACAGATGCAAAGCCTCGACCACCACTGCCACGCCCTGCGGCTTGAGCAGGTCATTAAGGAAATCAGCGATCTGGCGGGTCATGCGTTCCTGCACCTGCAGGCGGCGGGCGTACATATCGACGATGCGGGGGATTTTCGAGAGACCGATCACCTGTCCATTCGGGATGTAGGCGACATGGGCGCGCCCAACAAATGGCAGCATGTGATGCTCGCACAGGCTGAAGAATTCAATATCGCGTACGATGACCATGTCATCATAAGTCACATTGAAGATCGCGCCGTTGACAAGTTTGTGCGTATCCGTGCGGTAGCCGCTTAGGAGTTCTGGATACATGCGGGCGACGCGTTTGGGGGTGTTTTGCAAGCCTTCGCGGCTGGGATCTTCGCCAAAGGCGGAGAGCATGGAGCGCACGGCATTTTCGATGGCATCCGTATCGATCTCTTCGTTGAAGGTTGGGCGTTCGTCAAAATCTTCGTTTGTTTCAGGGTTTTGCATTTTCTTCTCCATTGCAATTATGGAATTTTCTGATTGTATCTGATTTGGGGAAACCACAGGGTAAAATTCCGTGCAAATTTGAAAGGAAAATGGAGTCATGCCAGATCAACAACTTTACTTGAAAAGCAGTCTCTTCGGCGCAGGGTTGGGTGCTTTCTTTGGGGCGCTCCTCGGCGCGGCAACGGGGGCGCTGAGCGGGATGTGGAGCGGGGCGGTATTCGGGATCATTGCGGGTATCCTGCTCGGCATTTTGACAGGCGCTCTGACCGGCGCGTTGACCGTCCGCACAGCGGGGACTACCGGCGGAGTCAGCACGGGCGCATACACAGGCATGTTTTTCGGAGCCCTGCTCGGTGGCGTGTTGGGAATCTTCATTCCCGAGTCGTTCCGCGCCGGTGTGCTCGCCTTGGATATTCTCATCCTGAACGTCATCATGCAGGGACGGTTCGAAATGGTCATCCTGCTGGTCTTCCTGCTTTCGATCCTTGCT
>CAYPHR010000211.1:0-5389 GCA_964410375.1 uncultured Anaerolinea sp.
ATCTTGTTATCTTCGTTTGGGATGCTTGGTTCGGGGGGTATAGTATAATGGCGGCATGAATGTCCTGCCTGGCAATAAAATTGTCAGCGCCGCTTCATATGCGGTTATGGCGTTGTATCTGGTTGGAGAGACGTATCTGACCAGATTTTGTTTTTAATTGAGGACCTTGGGCGGTTAATAATGAATGATGTTCCACCGCCCGCCATTAAAAGGAGAACCATGAAACTAAGCAAACTTGCAAGCGAGATCGTAGAATCTCCAACGCTGGCTTTGAATGAGGAGGCGCGTTTACTGCGCGAGCGCGGCGAAGCGGTCATCAATCTTGGGATCGGCGAGCCGAAGAATAAGACGCCCATTGCGGCGATGCTTGCCTCCGGAGCGAAGTTGTCCAGCGGGGAAGTGAAGTACACTCCGCCCGACGGTCTGCCATCCATGAAGAAGGCGGTCATCCGCTATACGGAGGAGAACTACGACCGCCTCGTTGCACCCGAGAACGTGATCGTCACGAACGGGGCGAAGCAATCACTCTATAATATTTTCTATTCCATTTTGAATCCGCAGGATGAGGTGGTCATCGTTGCGCCGTACTGGGTATCGTATCCAGAAATGATCAGGATGTGTATGGGAATTCCGGTTGTCGTCACGCCTGAAGATGGGACGTTCACCCCGCGCTTCGAAGACATCGAACGAGCGGTGACCTCCTCCACGAGGGCGATCGTCATCAACAGCCCGAACAATCCATCCGGGGCGATCTATCCCGCTGAGTTGATTTCAAAGCTCGTGGACCTGTGCGAGCGCAAGGGCATTTACATGGTTTGTGATGACATCTATCATAAGCTGACCTTTAATGGCAATGTTGCGCCGCCTGCGTATTCCTTTACGAAAAAGGATATTGAAGATTCGCACATCATTGTGGTCAATGGCGTGGCGAAACTATACGGCATGACCGGCTTCCGCATCGGCTGGGTGGTCGCGCCGCGGCAATTGGTCCGCGTGATGACCAATGTGCTCGCGCAGACGACTTCCTGCGTATCGCCCATCGCGCAGGCGGCGGCGGAGGGGGCACTGAACGGCTTGCAGTCCGTGGTGGAGGCGCTGCGCTTGCAGATTCAGAACAACCGCGATGTCGTCCTGCAGGAGATGAAAACCTTCAACGGCGCGCGTCTCATCGAGCCGCAGGGGACGTTCTATGCCCTGCCGGACCTGCGCGCGTTCAATAATAATTCAGTGGAAGTTTCGAAGTTCCTGCTGAAAAAAGCCATGGTGGTGACCGTGCCCGGCAAGGAATTCGGCATGGAGGGGCACATCCGCATTTCGTTTGCAGGCAGCGTGAAGGACATCACCGAGGGCATTGCGCGCATCAAATGGGCGTTGGATGCCACGTCACCGAATGAGATCTATATTGGTGAAAAGAAAATGATCCGGGATTGGATGTAGCCATGAATAATTTACTCAATATCAAAACCCCTGCCGAAGCCATTGCCCAGACCCGCAAGGCGGATTACAACCTGTCCAACGTCGGTGTTGGAAACCTGCGGCTTGCATATTGGAACCTTCCGACCGAAGCATTGGTGGAAGAGGCGGCATTCCGCGGCGAAGGCGCATTGGTCGCGGGCGGACCCTACGCGGCGTTCACGGGAAAGCACACTGCCCGCAGCGCGAACGACAAATTCGTTGTCCGCCATGTCGATTCGGAGAACAACGTTTGGTGGGGCGTGTATAACCGCCCGTTCGATCAGGAAAAATTTGAACTGCTATACAGCCGCATGTTGGGCTTCCTGCAGGGACGCGACGTCTTCGTGCAGGATGTCTATGCCGGGGCGGATGAGGCGTATCGTCTACCCGTGCGCATCGTGACCGAACTGGCGTGGCACAGTCATTTTGTGCGCAACATGTTCATCCTGCCGCATTCGCTGGAAGAGTACAAACGCTTCGTGCCTGAATTTACCATCATCGCCATGCCGTCTTTCAAAGGCGCACCCGCGGTGGATGGCACGAACAGCGAGACGTTTATTTGTCTGTCCTTCGAACGCAAACTCGCCATCATCGGAAACTCGGCATACGCAGGCGAGATCAAAAAATCCGTGTTCACGATTCTGAATTACCTGCTTCCGCTGGAAGGTGTGCTTCCGATGCACTGCTCGGCGAATGTCAATCCTGATGATCCGAACGATGTGGCGTTGTTCTTTGGATTGAGCGGGACGGGTAAGACCACGCTGTCGGCGGATCCCAAACGCCGCCTCATCGGGGACGATGAGCATGGGTGGAGCGATGACGGCGTGTTCAACTTTGAAGGCGGATGCTACGCCAAAGTCATCGGGCTTTCGGAATCTGCCGAGCCTGAAATTTATGCGACCACAAAGCGCTTCGGGACGATCCTCGAAAATGTGACCTATGACCCCGTCACACGCCTCATTGATTTGGACGATGACACGGTCACTGAAAATACACGTGCATCCTATCCGCTGGAATTCATTGCGAACGCTGTCCCTGAGAAAAAGGCTGGGCACCCCAAAAACGTCATCCTCCTGACGTGTGATGCGAGCGGCGTCATGCCGCCCATTGCGCGGCTCACCCCCGATCAGGCGTTGTATCAGTTCATCAGCGGATACACATCCAAGATCGCGGGTACGGAAGTGGGACTGGGCAAAGAACCGGAGATCACCTTCAGCGCATGTTTCGGCGGACCGTTCATGGTGCATCACCCCTATAAATATGCGGAACTGCTCAAGCGCAAGATCGAGCGCTATGGCGTGACGTGCTGGCTGGTGAACACCGGCTGGGTGGGTGGACCGTATGGCGTGGGGAAGCGCATTTCCATTAAGTACACGCGCGCGTTGTTGAATGCGGCGTTGGAAGGCAAGTTGAGCAATGTCGAATACAAAAAAGATCCCATCTTCGGTTTTGAAGTGCCGATGACCTGTCCGAACGTGCCCGATGAAGTATTGGACCCGTCCTCTTCATGGCACGACAGGAAGGAATACGACAGGCGTTACAAAGACCTTGCCATGCGCTTCATCCAGAATTTTGGCAAATTCACCGACGGCACGCCGAGGGAAGTGGTTGAAGCCGGACCGAAGGTGTAGAATAATCGAATGAAAGATCAACTGGCTGACCGGCGGTTTCTTGTCCGCTTTGCATGGGTCTCCATTGGCGTGGCGGTACTTACCATCGGATTGAAAACCGTCGCCTATTTCCTGACGGGTTCCGTCGGTCTGCTTTCGGATGCGTTGGAGTCGCTGGTGAATTTGGCGGGCGCGTTGATGGCGCTTGCCATGTTGACCGTCGCCGCCCGCCCTGCGGATGAAGACCATGCCTATGGGCACAGCAAGGCGGAATATTTTTCCAGCGGGCTGGAAGGCGGACTGATTCTGATCGCCGCGTTGAGTATTATTTATGCCGCGATCCCGCGCTTGATCGAGCCTCAGCCTTTGGAGCAGGTCGGCTTGGGTTTGGGGGTGTCTGTGGCTGCATCGGTGATCAATCTGGTGACAGCACTTTATCTACTGCGGGCGGGCAAAAAATATAACTCCATTACGCTTCAGGCGAACGCCCAGCACCTGCTGACCGATGTATGGACGTCCGTTGGCGTGCTCGTGGGAGTCGGCTTGGTTGTACTCACAGGCTGGCAGCGGCTTGACCCAATTGTCGCCATGCTTGTGGCGGGGAACATCATCTGGCATGGCTGGCGCATCGTGCGCGAGTCTGTGCTGGGGTTGATGGACACCGCGCTTTCCGCGGGCGAATTGGAGATTTTGAAGAATACACTCACTCCGTACATGCAAAACGGCGTTCAGTATCATGCCTTGCGTACGCGCCAGTCCGGGGCGCGGAAGTTCGCCTCCCTGCATGTGCTTGTCCCCGACACATGGACGGTCCAGCGCGGACATCACCTGCTCGAAAAGATCGAAGCCGATATCCGCCGCGCACTGCCGGGTATTACTGTATTTACCCACCTCGAGCCGCTTGGTGACCCCGCCTCATGGGAGGATACGAAACTGGACCGCGAAGACGTATTCTGACATCCATATTGATCGAGATCAAAAAAAGACCTCCGGGCATTTCGCTCGGAGGTCTTTGGATTCAGATCCTACTCGTATACGGGGGTTGGCATTGCCGGCGTCACACCGGTTACCTTTGCCGTCCGCATCGCGCGGGCAAAGGCGCGTCTCTCTGCCTTCTGCGCGTCGATGAGACGCTGCACATGCGGCGAGAAAAAGCCGGCATAGCGCTTCTGAAGTTCGGGGCGCTGCCAGTCATTGCCTGTGACCATGCCGCGGCACGTCGGCGCGCCGCACAAACATTCGAATTCGTCATACGGCATGGTATCGCACATGGCGTAATCGAAACAAACTTCCTCGCCGATTTTGATGTCTCGCATAGCAACGAGTCCAATCTGGCCCGAAAGACCTGCATTCGGATTGCACGAGTGATTGACATAATCTCCCTCACCAATGGGGCGCGGCACTAAAAAGTGTCTGTCTTCGACCTGCAAACACAGGCTGCGCTCACGTTCGGGTAGGTGGATAAAGGTCTCCCATTCATACACGACTCCGCCGAAAACAGCGATCAACTCGCCCTTCTTGATGGGTTCGAGTGCGTAAATGCTGTTCCCGCTTTTGTCGGCTTTCAGGCGGCCTTCCAACTTAGAAGACAGATAGGAGCTTGGCTGCTTGGACATTCATATAACTTCCTTTCGATTTGTGGATTAAAGATGAACAGCGCCTCCCGCGGTGGACGAGCCGCGAAAAACGCCATTGGTGATTAAATAATACATCAAATGCCCTGCATGTAAAGGTTTTAAGCCATATCAATTGCCCTTTATTTGTTAATGATTTGTTATGAAAATCGCCCCGGCAAGTTATAAAACGATCCTCATTAACCATCGGAATGCAAAATCATCACACAATTTTTCAAGGATGAGAATACGCCGCTCGTTCCCCGCTGGAGGTTGATTCTGTCTATGATGGTTTCGCTCCGCTGCACCTCACTCCACCCATCGTGCACCCCAATCGGGTTCGGGGTGATTGGTGAGCTGTACTTCGTTTGTCCCGTCCGCGCGCATGATATAGAGATCGGCTTGGTCGTCGTTGCGCATGGAATTGAAGACGATGTACAAGCCGTCGGGGGAATAGGATGCGCTGGCGTTGTTGCCGCCGTCCGTGATGCGGATGGCATTGCCGGTGTTCACATCCAGCTTGTAAATATCCTTATCCCCGAACGGACCGGCATGGATCAGAAGATGACTTCCATCCGGCGCCCACTGTACACTGCCGCCGATGCCCTGCAGTCCCTGTGAGATGCGGCGGTGATTTCTTCCGTCCGCGTCCATGATGAAGATCTCATATTCCTGCGGCGCGCCAAGCGACATGGCATACGCGATCCGTTC
>CAYPHR010000212.1:0-4645 GCA_964410375.1 uncultured Anaerolinea sp.
TGGGGAACAGTTGCCTGTGGTTAGCAACCACTAGAGTAAAAACTCCCGTCGAATTCAATTCGACGGGAGTTTTTTGTTAACAAAAATGCTCATCGCAAGGATGAGGGGGGCATCCTAACGACGAGCAACTATATTTTATCACCAAACTGAAATTTTGGAATGCCCAACTTTTGAGCCAAAAACTCGATTCTACTTCTTGAAGAACGCATCCACTCTTTTTTTATGTTCCTCCGACCTGCCCGCTTCCTCCTGCAGGATGCCCTCGTAGCTTAGGATTTCCTCTAGATTGGGCAGGATCGCCTGATTGAATGCCTTCTTTCCTGCTGCAAACGCTTCACGCGGACCTCGTGCCAGTTCATCCGCCCATTGCGTGACCAGCCGCTGGAAGTTGAATCCACCCACTTGGTTGACCATGCCCCATTGATATGCCAGATGTGCGGAGATTGGTTTGTTGTTGTAAAAATATTCCTGCGCACGCCCCAGACCTATGTATTTCGGCAAAAACAGCGAAACGCCCGAGTCAGGAGCGAGGGCGATGCCGCTGAAACCCACTATAAAGTACGCCGTGGATTTGGCGATGCGCAGATCACATGCCAGTGCGATGCCGAATGCCGCGCCCGCGCATGCCCCATTGACCGCTGCGATGACCGGCTTGCCCATCCGCCGGATCTGCAGGATGAGCGGGTTGTAGGTCTTCTCCAAATGCTCGCGGTAGGAAATTTCCCCGCCGCCTTGTTTCATTTCTCCGATGTCCTGCCCGGCGCTGAAGACCCTGCCCGCACCGGTGATGACCACACACTTAACCTGTGGATCATGCTCGGCTTCGGCAAGCGCGTTTTGCAGGGACGTGGTCATTTCAAAATTGAAGGCGTTGGCGCGTTCGGGGCGGTTAAGCGTCAGGATAACAGAGCCAGATTTGAGTTCGGAAAGAAGCGTGGTCATGGGTCAAAAAAGTGACAGTCACTTTGCGGGTGACTGTCACTACTTCCTTTCTATTTTCTATTCGTCGGGGAATTCGTCGGTCTGGTCGTCGTCTCCGGCGTCCATTTCGTATTCCACGGTTTCACCGTCGAGATACACCCACAGGAGCAGGACATGTCCGTCGGGGGTGTCCACGTTGCGGGCGGCAAGGATGGGAGCGGTCTGCTCGAGCCCCATTTCGTTGCGGTAGTGCAGGTGGATGGAACTTTTGTTATGCCATGCGGTGTAACACCTTTCCACAAGGGCAGGTCCGTTGAAGGTGCGCAGACGGGTCAGCGCGGGAACGGAGAGTGTTGGAGTTTCGTTCAACCCCATTGCCCAACCATCATTGACGTGCTCGAAGATCGGGGGCGGTCCTTCTATGATTGTAATTTTGTCGTCCATAAGATTACCTTTACGGTGGGAATATACCACAATTGCATGGTCGATTCATTTCAGAAATTTATCAGAATCGAAAGCAGGACAAACGGGCTATTTTGGAGGAAATCCGCAGATTTTGCCCCAAATCCTGATTTCCCTTCGGGAATATAATTCCCCCATGCCAAAATTGACCCCCAAGATCATCCTTGAAGGCACTCGCCTGACGTTCAAAACCGACATCGCATTTGCGCTCAATGAGCATCCCCGCATCGTAGGTCCGCGCAAATACCGCTACCATTCGCCGCTCATCTCGGGCGAGTGGTGCGCGTTCACCAACTTTCCGTGGGGGCGCGGACTGATCAACTTCGAGCCGCAGGAGGAGGCGCTGGCAATGGAAACCTACGAAACGTGGGTGAAACTTTTCGAGTTGCAGCGCTACTACTCGTGGATCATCGACCGCTTCCACCTCTCCACGCGCATGTATCAATGGATGAACTACAAAAAAGAGTACGACTTCCGCTGGCTGGAGGAACGCCTGCTGCCGCTTAACTTCCGCCTTGTGCTGATGACGCGCTCGCCCGAATCCTTTGCCGCCGCCCGCGCCGAACGGTTGAAAGTGTCGGGGAATCCGTCACAGTATGACGACCTGAACCTGTTCATCGAGGAACAGGAACTGATCCGCAGGCTGTTTGACGAATCGCTTCTTCCCAAGCTGGAAGTTGATATCTCCGACAATGACATTCCCGCCGCCGTGGAGCGGATCGCCACCTGGATGGAATCCACGGGCGGATTGTATATGCCATCATAGAGAGGACTCCCTACAATATTGCAACGCTTTTTTCTTGCACGCATCCTTTTGAATCGGTATACTTGCACGCATGACTGCTCCAGAAAAGATCGGGCGTTACGAGATAAAAGAAGAATTGGGACGCGGAGGCATGGCAACCGTCTACCGCGGATACGATCCGCGCTTCGAACGTGAAGTCGCGATCAAATTCCTGCCGCCCGAACTCGTCCACGCCGACCCGCAATTCAAGGTGCGCTTCGAGCGCGAGGCAAAGATCATTGCCCGTTTGGAGCATCCAGCCATCGTTCCGGTCTATGACGTGGGGGAGGAGAACAACCAGCCCTATTTTGTGATGCGCTACATGGGCGGAGGTTCGCTTTCGGAGCGTATCAAAGCGAACACGTTCAGCATCGAGGAAGCGGTCAGGATCCTGGAACAGATCGCGCCGGGGTTGGATGAAGCCCACACAAAAGACATCGTCCACCGCGATCTGAAGCCGGGCAATATCCTGTTCACAAACAAGGGCATGCCGCTCATCTCCGATTTTGGCATTGCCAAATTCACCCAGGCGGAAGGCGGGAATGTGACTGGCAGCGCCATCATCGGCACACCGGCATATATGTCTCCCGAGCAGGCATCCGGTGACACGGTGGATGGGCGTACGGACGTCTACGCCTTGGGCGTCATCTTGTACGAAATGTTGACGGGCAAACAACCTTATCAGGCGGATACCCCGCTTGGTGTGGCGATCAAGCACATTACCGAGCCTGTTCCGCGAATTTTGGAAGCCAACCCGAACCTGCCCGAATGGATGGAAAAGGTCATTGCCACGGCAATGGCAAAAGACAAGGACGACCGCTTCACCACCGCCGTCGAACTGGTCGAAACCATCAAAGCTTTCTTGCGCGGTGAAGCGCCTCCCACAAGGAAATCACTTACGGCAACGGTCAAAGCCTCGCCGTTCAATAAAACATCTGTGGCGAAGAAGAAAAAACGCAGCCCGCTTCCCGCTATCATCATCGGTGGACTGCTGCTCTTCGGTCTTCTTGGGGGTGGGAGCTATTTCCTATTCAGGAGCATGTTCCCCGTAGAAAGCGAAGCGCCGACTCCAACAGTGACGGTCCCGGCACCGACGGAAACATCCGCGCCGGTGGTTGTATCCAATGCGATAGAAACATCCGCGCCTGAGATCGCGACGGAAGAACCGACGGCTGTTCCCACAGAACCCGCCGCATCGGGCATCCCTGTCATCGGCGGCGCGGACAAAGTTGCCTTCCTGCGCAACAACGACATCTGGCTCATGAACCTGGATGGCAGCGACCTTCAACAGATCACCACCGACGGCGCCGCGAAATTCAACCTGCAATGGCTGAACGACGGCAAGACCCTGCTGTTCATGAGCGGCAAGACCGTCAAAACAGTGGATGTGGAAACTCTGCGCGAAGAGAACATCATGAGTTTCATCTCTGCTGAATATTTCGAGTCCTTCCGCGTTTCCCCCGACGGCACACAAGCCGCCTTTAGCATCAATCGCGAACTGTTCATCGTTCCGTTCGATGTTTCAAAGTTGACAGGCATTACCAGAAAAAGCCAATTGCTCGAATTGAACGGTTGTATCTTCTATAACGAGCTTGCCGTCAAAGAAGTACGCTGGTCGGATGACGGGCAGAAACTCGCCATCAAATATCTTGCCAATGCCGACGGCACACGCGTGGACACCATCCGCATCATTGACATTCACGAATGCGACGCAACCAAGATCACCAATTTGGATAACTTTCCGCTCGGGCGTTTCCAATTCAGCAACGAGATCGTCAATTACGATTGGGACGGCGACCTGCTCTTCTTCTTCAACAGCAATATCCGCAATGCCGGCTTTGGCGATCTGATCTTCTACAACAGCTTCACCCGCAAATTCGAAAAACCCAACCTTTTTGACCGCAGTTGTTGTTACCGCGATGCGGCGTTCAGCCCCGATGGAACTCACGTCGTCTTTGCATTTCAGGATATCCGCCTCGGCACTGCCAACCCCATTCAACTCTATTACATTCCCGCCGATACCCTCGCCACGAACCGCGAGTTGATTCCCCTGCCTCTGCCCGAAGGTTTCTTCAACCGCCGTAACGACACGCCCATGCCCGCCCTGCGCCCGGCGCGGTAACCATTACAACGCCTTCACGATCTCCTTCACCAGCGCAGGTCCGCGATAGACCAATCCCGTATAGATCTGCACCAGCGTCGCCCCCATATCGAGGCGGCGTTTTGCATCTTCGGGATCCATGATCCCACCCGCACTCACGATCGGGACCTTTCCATTCACGCGCTCCACGGTTTGACGTAACACCGCTTCGCTCTTAACCGCAAGCGGTTTGCCGCTTAACCCGCCTGTTTCACCCTGATGGCTTGACCTCAACCCCTCGCGTGCCAGCGTGGTATTCGTCACAATGATGCCGTCCATGTTCGCGCGCAAAATGACATCCACCGCATCATCCAGTTCAGATTCTGTCAGGTCCGGAG
>CAYPHR010000212.1:4655-5383 GCA_964410375.1 uncultured Anaerolinea sp.
CATCCAGAAAACCGAGCAACTGATCCGTTTGACGAGCACAGGAAGCTGTTTCTGCAATTTATCCTGCTCCATCACACGCTGTACATGGACTTGTTCCAATAATTTCTCCAACGCTTCCCGTCCCTGCAATTGACGAAGTCCCACCGTGTTCGGCGAACTGATATTGATCGTCAGGTAATCAGCAAAAGGCGCAAAATCCTGCACGAGGGAGAGATAATCCAGTACGGCTTCCTCGTTCGGCGTGGATTTATTCTTTCCGAGGTTCACACCCAGAATGGTCGGCTGGCGGTTTGGCAGAACACCCATCAGCCGTTGGATCAAGTTGACATTATCCACAGGCTTGATGCGCCTGCGGACAAAATCCGCGCCGCGCCCGGGGAACCCCATGCGGTTGATGACCGCCTCATCCTCGATCAAACGGAAGACGCGCGGCTTCGGGTTGCCATCCTGCGCCAGCGGCGTGACCGTGCCCACTTCCACATGACCAAACCCGAGCGCGGCAAGACCCGCCACGGCGACGCCGTCCTTGTCATATCCAGCCGCCAGCCCAACGGGATTCTTGAAGCGCAAGCCGAAGACCTCCACAGGTTTTTCCGGCGTGCGGTACATCTGGCGGAGAGTCCAATTCAAGAACGGAGCCGCGCCAGCCAGCCGCAATGCAAAAATAGTGAGCGCGTGCGCGCGCTCAGGGTCAAGCCGAAAGAGGAACGGGCGGAAGATGGAATACA
>CAYPHR010000213.1:0-5372 GCA_964410375.1 uncultured Anaerolinea sp.
ACGTCAAAGCAACATCAGGCAAAATCTTCATCATATTCCTCGCGCCCGAATTATAATACTTGATGATGAGTCTTCACGCGCTTTCTCCACTGGATGGACGCTACGAGAATGAGACATCCCCCCTGCGGGATTTCTTCTCCGAATTCGCCTATCTCCGCTCCCGCGCCCGCCTCGAACTGGACTTTTTATCTGCTCTTTCCAAAACGGGCATTATCCACGCCCAGAGTTTGTCAGGCTACAAGCCTGACCTACCTGACTTCACCGAAGCCGATGCGCTGAAAATTCAGGAATACGAAAAGATCACACGGCACGATGTTAAAGCGATTGAGTATTTTTTACGCGAACTCCTTCCCGCCGAACTTCACCAGTGGATTCACTTCGGACTGACCTCCGAAGACATCAACAACATCGCCCAAGCCCTCGCCCTGCGGGATTCGCGCGACCAAGTCCTGCTTCCTGCTTTGGATGAGCTGCTCGCATCCCTGCGGGATTTTGCAAAAAAACACCGCGCCCTGCCCATGCTCGCGCGGACTCACGGTCAACCTGCCGTGCCGACCACGCTGGGAAAAGAGATCGCGGTATATCTCGCCCGCTTGAAAACATGCCGTGACGAGATCGCAAATCACAAATTCGAGGCAAAGCTGACAGGCGCCGTCGGAAACTTAAACGCCCTGCATTCCACATTCCCAGATATTGACTGGCTCACCTTCAGCAAAAACTTCATCCAAAAACTGGGGCTCGCACCTGCTCTCGTTACAACCCAAATCCTGCCGTATGACAATTGGATTCGCTACTTCCAATCCATTCAACTGACCAATACTATACTACTTGGCTACGCGCAAGACATGTGGCGATACATCAGCGATGGATGGCTCAAACAGAAAGTAATTGAAGGCGAAGTGGGGTCTTCGACCATGCCGCAAAAGGTCAACCCGATCCACTTTGAGAACGCGGAAGGCAATCTCGGAGTCGCTAACGCCCTGCTCGCCCACTTCGCACAAAAACTGGCGGTTTCCAGATTACAACGTGACCTTTCTGACTCAACGGTGAGAAGAACGTTCGGCACGGCGCTGGGACACACCTTGCTGGCATGGACAAACATCACGAAAGGGATGGCGCGTGTGGATGCGGATGAGGGGAAAATCAAAGCGGAGTTGAACGCGCATTGGGAGGTCATCAGTGAAGGTGCGCAGACGATCCTCCGCGCGGCGGGACGAAGCGACGCCTATGAGACGCTCAAGTCCGAGACGAGGGGAACTCAAATGGACAGTAACAGGTATCGGCGTTGGGTCGAGGCGTTGGATGTGGATGAGGAAACGCGCGGGCGGCTGATGAGTCTCTCGCCAGAATCCTATATCGGATTGGCAATTCAAATAACAGATTCTGTCATTGCGAGCGAAGAGAAACAATCCCCTGATTAGTTGGAGATTGCTTCGGGCTTCGCCCTCGCAATGACATAAGGAGTCGAGATGAGTGTAATTGCAGTGATCGGTTCACAGTGGGGTGACGAGGGCAAGGGCAAGGTGGTGGATTTTCTGGCGGAGCGCGCGGACTATGTGGCACGCTTCAATGGCGGGAACAACGCGGGACATACCGTCATCAACGAGTTCGGGACGTTCAAGATCCATCTTGTGCCGTCAGGGATCTTCGCGCAGAACACAACAGGGCTGATCGGCGGCGGCGTGGTCATTGACCCTGCGGTATTGATCGAAGAGATCGGGATGTTGAACAAGGCGGACGTGAACGTGGACGGGCGTTTGTGGATCTCGCCGCGCTCGCATTTGATCATGCCGTATCACAAAATCCTGGATGGCTTGTACGAAGAGGCAAAAGGCGCAGGCGCGACCGGCACAACGCGGCGCGGAATTGGTCCCGTGTTCGCGGACAAGGTCAGTTACAACGGCATCCGCTGGTCGGATTTCACGAGCGAGGCATTCGAGTCGCGTTTGAAAATGCAGATCGAACTGAAGAATAAGATCATCGTTGCGCTGGGCGGAGAGGCGTTGAACTACGAGGAAGTGCGCGATGCGTGTCGCGGGTATTATTCGAAATTGAAGCCATATATCAAGGAGTTATTCCCCATCGTACAGGCAGGTTTGAAAGCGAACAAGCACTTCCTGCTCGAACAAGCAATGGGCACATTCTTGGACAATGACTGGGGCACATATCCATTCGTGACCGCTTCCACGACGATTCCCTCCGCCGCTTCGGCTGGACTCGGCATCCCGCCGCGTTACATCACGAACGTGGTCGGTGTGACCAAGGCGTACACCACCCGCGTGGGAGCAGGTCCGCTGCCGACCGAGATCCACGACACGGAAAGCGAGGTATACAAAAAGTTCGGCGAAGTCGCCGCCACGACAGGACGCATCCGCCGTGTCGGCTGGCTGGACTTGGAACTCGTCCGTACCGCCGTCGAGTTAAGCGGCGTGACTGAACTCTGCCTGACCAAACTGGACATCCTGAGTGGACTGGAGCAAATTCAAGTCTGCGTCAATTACAAACTAAATGGGAAAGCCGTCCGTTACGCGGATGTGGATGCGTACGATTTGGATCGCGTGGAACCCGTCTATCAAACCGTCCCCGGTTGGGGCGAGGACATCAGCAAGTCAAGATCGTTCGAGGAATTGCCTGCGAATGCCAAAACATATGTAAAGATGATCGAGATCGCGACAGGCGTGCCGGTCAAGTGGATCGGCGTGGGTCCCGAGCGGGCAGCGACGATACGAAGGTAAAGATCCTACATATTTCCATGTTTATCCGAAAAAAACGGCAGAATTAAGTGCTATACTTTGGTTGTCAATACAAATTGCCTGGAAACACTTCGGGCAAACCCCAACCCACAGGAGGCACAAATGAACATTTTTCTATGGATCATCTTCGGCGCGCTCGCTGGCTGGCTCGCGAGCATTGTCATGGGCAAAAACAAGCAGATGGGTGCCATTGCCAACATCATAGTCGGTATCGTTGGCGCGTTCATTGGTAACTGGATCATGAGTTTATTCGGTATACCAATGACAACCACCTTTAGCCTCTCCAGCCTGCTGGTTGCCATCGGCGGTGCGGTCGTCTTGCTCTTCGTGGTCGGTTTGTTCCGCCGCTGAATCAAGCAACCTTCTCAAAAGAGCCATGCAATTTGCATGGCTCTTTACTATCACAACCTCCCATGACAAAAAATTTCTCCATCCCGCAGGAATGGCGCACCATCTTCCGGGTTGCCATCCCGATCTATCTGCTTGCCAACTTCTATCTGCTCGCCATTGGCGAAAGCGCCGGGCTTCTCCTGCTTCTGCTGGCATATGCGTTATACATGGCGCTGTTGATCCGGTTCACCATCCGCGCCACGGAGCCAATGCCCACCGAAGCGGCAGATACACCGCAAAGCAAGTCACTGCTGTGGATTCAGATCGCCGTGCTGGCGGTCATCATCCTGATCACGGGACTCGGCTCCCGCTCCGTCCCGGTCTGGTCGGTCATGGTGGAATGGTTCCACACCCTCGGCGAATCCATCCTGCCCGTCGAGTGGTTTGGCGGACCGGGCAATGCCGTCGCCAACCCGATGCAATATTTCGTCATCCCCTTCCTGCTGCTGCTTCTGCTGGGAGCCAAGCCCGCCGAACTCGGCTTTGGAAATGGCAACCAAGTCCGCAAAGTTTCACTGATCTGGCTGGCGCTCCCCCTCATCTTCTTTGCTGTTCTACTCGTGACCGGCTCGATCTCCCTTCAGGCAGTGGTGCGCCGCTTCATCTCCAACTTTTTCCAAAACGGCTTCTTCGAGGAATTCCTCTTCCGCGGCGCATTGCAGACGCGGTTGAGCAAGGTGTTCTCCGCGCCGTGGGCATTGACACTTCAAGCCTTCCTGTTCGGCTTGTGGCATCTGCGCGCCAACACCCAAATGATGGACGGGAATCTTCTCGCAGGGCTGGCGTTCTGCATCATTTCTCAAACCGTGGCTGGGTTTGCCTTCGGCATCATCTACCAACGCACGCGCAACCTGATCGCCCCATCCCTTGCGCACGTGTTCATGAATATGCTCGGGCAGACGGTTGGTTAAAAAATGGACGGTCACTTTGAAAGTGACCGTCCATTTTATTTCGCGGGCAGGATCTTCCCCGTCACTTCACCGAAGCCGACGCGGTAGCCGTCTCCCTGACAGTAACCTTTCATGGTGACGGTATCGCCGTCCTGTAAAAATTTCCGTTCTTCACCGCTCGATAATTGGATCGGCTTTTCGCCGCGCCAGGTCAGTTCAAGCATCGAGCCGTAACTGTCTTCGGTCGGTCCGCTGATGGTGCCTGTGCCGCACAAATCGCCTGTGCGCATGTTACAGCCCGTGACGGTGTGATGCGCGAGCATTTGCGTCAGGCTCCAATACAGGTACTTCATGTTCGAGCGGCTGATGGTCTGCGCTTGGTCCATTGTAGCGGATTGCAGAGTCACTTCGAGCGTAATATCAATTCCACTTGCTGAATCAGATTTGAGGTAAGGAAGAGGCGCGGGGTCTTGCTTGGGTCCCTGCACGCGGAAGGGTTCGAGCGCGTCCATCGTCACCACCCACGGCGAAATCGAAGTCGCAAAATTCTTGGCAAGGAACGGTCCAAGCGGCTGGTATTCCCATGCTTGGATGTCGCGCGCGCTCCAGTCGTTGAGCAAGACCATGCCAAAAATATGTTCATGCGCATTTTCAATCGAAATTGGTTCACCGAGGTCGTTGCCCGTGCCGATGAAGAAACCCATCTCCAATTCAAAATCGAGCGAGCGCGATGCAACAAACTCAGGCGGCGCATCTTTGACAGCGACCTGCCCGCGCGGACGGATGATGTCCGTGCCAGTCAGCACCACCGAACTCGCGCGTCCGTGATAACCGACGGGCAGGTGCAGCCAGTTGGGCATGAGCGCATTTTCTTTGCCGCGAAACATGATGCCGACGTTGGTGGCGTGTTCGCGCGAGGCGTAGAAATCGGTGTAATCGCCGATGACGACGGGCAGGTGCATTTGGACATTTTCAACGGGGATCAACGCCCGTAAACGCATCGCCTCTTCCCAGACAGTGTCGCCGCCTTCACTGAGCAGGCTGGTCAAACGCTGACGGATTTTCGTCCACACTTCGCTCCCCGCGGACATGAAACGGTTGAGCGACGCATCCGCAAAGAAGCCATATTGTCCATCGAATAGGTTTTGCTCGTCGAGAAAGGCAAGGTCAACGACGAAATCGCCCAGCCGCGTGCCAACGCGCGGAGATGGATTTTCTTTTGTCGAGAAAATCCCATACGGCAGGTTTTGGATGGGGAAATCGGATTCGGGGGATACTTCAATAAAGGATTTGAGCATAGTATTATTTTCCATTTTCACAAAGTAGGGGCGACCCGCCC
>CAYPHR010000214.1:0-5316 GCA_964410375.1 uncultured Anaerolinea sp.
CATGGGCTTGCTGGACGATCCCGAATTAACCGAAACAGTCCACGAACGCATCCAAAAGGGACAGGATGCGCTGAAGGCGTGGAAGGAGACCATCGAGGACAGCGCCGTGGTGGTTGCGGCGTTGAACGACCCGATCCTGTCCGCCCGCGCGGATGACCTGCGCGACGTGGGCAGACGCGTACTGCGGCTGATGGTCGGTGCGGAGGACAAAGCCGATTCCCTGCCCGACAAGCCGGTCGTGGTGGTCGCCCGCGAACTCTCCCCCTCTGACACCGTTTCCTTCAACAAGGACCTGGTATTGGGTTTTTGCATCGTCAACGGCGGACCGACATCACACACCGCGATCCTGGCGCGGGCACTGGGATTGCCCGCCATCGTCAGCGTGGACAAGTCCGTTTTGAAGTTGAAGAACGACTCGTACGTCGTCCTCAACGGCAACGATGGGACGATCACGTTCGATCCCTCACCCGAAGAACTGCATGCGGCCGAACAGGAACGCAACACTTGGATCGAAAGACGCCGCGCCGCGCTGGAGAATTCAGTGGCTCCCGCCATCACAGCGGATGGCCGTCACGTGGAGGTGGTTGGCAACGCGGGGTCGCTGGCAGATGCGGAAAAAGCCTTGAAGATGGGCGCGGCAGGCATCGGGTTGCTAAGGACCGAGTTCCTGTTCCTGGAGCGGACCACAGCGCCCAGCGAGGCGGAGCAATATGAAGTCTACCGCTCGATCGCAGAAGTGATGGGCAAACTGCCCGTCATCGTCCGTACCCTGGATGTGGGCGGGGACAAACCGCTGCCCTACATCGAGATGCAGCGCGAGGACAACCCGTTTCTGGGTGAGCGCGGCATCCGTTTGTGTTTGAACCGACCGGAGTTGTTCCGTCAGCAGTTGCGGGCTATCTTGCGCGCGGGGTTGCACGGCAATTTGCAGATCATGTTCCCGATGGTGAGCGATATCGAGGAATACCGGCAGGCGCGTCTGATGTTGGATGACCTGCAGGATGAATTAAAGATCCCGCGTGTGACAGCGGGGATCATGATCGAGGTCCCATCGGCGGCGTTGATGGCGGATGTGCTGGCAAAGGAAGTGGATTTCTTCTCGATCGGCACGAACGATCTGACCCAATATACGCTGGCAATGGACCGGATGCACTCCGCGCTTGCCAGCAAACAGGATGGTCTGCATCCAGCTGTGCTGCGCCTGATTGCCAGGACCATCGAAGGCGCGCACAAACACGGCAAATGGACCGGCATTTGCGGCGAACTGGGCTCGGACCCGTATGCCGTTCCGATCTTGATCGGCCTGGGCATTGACGAGTTGAGCATCAGTGTGCCGTCCATCCCGCTGGTGAAGGCGCAGATCCGCAGCTTGAAGGTTTCCGAGTTGCAGGCGCTTGCCCAACAGGCGCTGGAATGTTCCACCGCGCAGGAAGTGCGCGAATTGGTGAAGGAAAAGTTGAGTTTATAAAAGCCGTTGGTTGAGCAGGCGGGCGTTTGTCCCGCTTGTATCGAAACCACCGCTGTATACCTGAAAGGAATACCAATGGGCAAGAAGTATCAGAAATACCATGCGGCGCAGCACCCCCTGCCGCAGCAAAGTTACGCGTGGAACCTCTACGGGGCGGGCATGGAGAACATGGGCAGGGACGGCAAGCCCGAACCGTTCGCCATCCCCGAACCGAACGACGATCAAATCCTCGTTCGCATTGACAGTGTCAGCATCTGTTTTTCAGACGTGAAAATCCTCAAGCAGGGCGGGGGGCATCCCAAACTGTATAACCGCGATCTGGCAGTGGATCCGACCCGCCTCGGGCATGAGGTCGCACTGACCATCATCAAGGTGGGAAAAAATCTGGCGGGGCGGTATCGCCCCGGTCAACGGCTTGCCGTCCAGCCTGACATTTACCAAAACGGCATGAGCACCGCCTACGGCTACACCATCCCCGGCGGGCTGGTGCAATATCACTGCATCGGCAGGGAAGTGCTCGAAACCGACGCGGGCGCCTGCCTCCTGCCTGTGGATGAGGGCATGGGATATGCCGAGTCCGCGCTGCTGGAGCCGTGGGGGTGTGTGATCGCCGCCTACACCCAACGCCGCAGGCTGGACCCGAAACCTGGCGGCACAATGTGGATCATTGGTCAACCCGACGATGCCACCGAATTCACCTTTTCCAAAGGTTTGGACGCGCCCGCGACCATCGTATTGACGGACGTGCCTGCTTCGGTCAAAACACTGGTCTCTGCTGCGAAGGCAGTAGTCATCGAGAGGAACAATATCAGTGATTATGAATCCCTCACCAAGGAACTGACCGAAGGCAAAGGTTTCGATGATATCGTCATGCTCAACCCCGCCTCCGCCGAAGTTGCCGGGAATGTGGCGCGCTTCATTGCCCGCCGCGGAACATTGAACATCGTTGGGATCAAAGCGCTGGACGGACTGACCTCCGTTGACCTCGGTCGCCTGCATTACGATTACATTGCCTTCGTGGGCAACAGCACCACGGACATTGCCGCCTCCTATGGCGAAGCGCGCAACCGTTGCGAACTGCGCGCGGGCGGCACGACCGTCTTTATCGGCGCAGGCGGACCGATGGGGCAGATGCATGTCCAACGCGCGCTCGAATTGCCCGACGGACCGAAACTGGTCATTGCCACCGAGATCAGCGACGAACGCCTGGAAACGCTGGTCAACATGTACGCGCCGCTCGCGGAAAAACAGGGTCGAACCCTGCTGACCTTCAACCCGAATACCTCGAAGCAATCCTTCCATGAGTTTGTAATGCAGGCGACAGACCATCAAGGCGCGGACGATGTCGTCGTCAGCGTGCCCGTCGCTTCGCTGATGGAAGAGGGTGACACGGTCATGAAGCCCGATGGCATGATGGTCCTGTTCGCAGGCGTTCCCAACGGCACAATGGGCAGGGTCAATCTTAGCAACGTCTATCTTGCGAACGCGCAATACACGGGCACATCGGGCTTGACCATCCACGATCAGGCGTCAGTAATGGAGCGACGAATCGCAGGGACATTATCGCCTGGTCGCTCCGTGGCAGCCATCGGCGGGATTGAAACGGCGGCGGATGCCATTCAATCGGTGATGGACAGCCGCTATCCGGGCAAGGTTGTCATCTTCCCACAGATCCACGACCTGCCGCTGACGAGTCTCAAGGAATTGAAGGACCGTATCCCCGACGTAGCAGAAAAACTCGGTCCCGACCAGATGTGGACCAGCGCTGCGGAAGCGGCGCTTATCGAAAAATTCTGGCAGGAACCCGCGTAAACCAACGATAAACCGGAGCCGACATGATCTACACCCTCACGCTCAACCCCGCCATTGACCGTGAACTGACCGTCACCGAGGTGCAGTTCGACTCGGTACTGTCAGCCGTCAAATCGCAGGTGGATTTCGGAGGCAAAGGCTTCAATGTCTCGCGCCTGCTCAAGTCGATGGGCATGCCAAGCACCGCTCTCGGCTTCATCGGCGGGCGGACAGGCGACAGACTTCAATCTGGGTTGCAGGCATTGGACATCGCCACCGACTTCGTTGTAATTTCCGGCGAGACGCGCACCAACATCAGCATCGTCACGGAAAAGCACGACCACTACATCAAGGTCAACGAAAAGGGACCGCTGGTGGATGAAATCAAACAGCGTGAACTGCTGGATAAGATCGCCTCGCTTGCCGGACCCGGGGATTGGTGGGTGCTTGCCGGGAGTCTGCCTCCCTCCGTACCTGACTCGTTCTACGCCCAGATCATCGCCATCCTCAACGCGCACCAAGCCATCAGTATCCTGGATACCACCGGCGAAAGCCTGCGTCTCGGATGCGAAGCCAGGCCTTTCCTCATCAAACCCAACGCCGAAGAGACTCATAGCCTGACAGGTCTTCCCGTCGAAACCACCGCCCAAAATGTCATTGCCGCGAAGGAACTTCTAAAGATGGGCGCGCAGAACGTGGTTATATCAATGGGCAGGAAAGGCGCGCTTCTGCAAACTGCCGATGAAAGCTGGCTGATCCACAGCCCGAAGATCCAGGAGAAGAACCCCATCGGCGCGGGCGACTCGATGGTCGGAGGATTGGTCTGGGCATTATCGCAGGGATATTCCCTGAAAGAAGCGCTGGGCTGGGGCGCCGCCAGCGGAGCGGCCACCGCATCCATGAGCGGCACCGAGGTTGGTTCCCGTGCGCTGATCGAGGAGTTATCCCGGCAGGTGGAATACGAAGAGCTGTAACATGTCGGGGCGAGACCCTGAAGGGGGGCGAAGCAATCTCCAACCGTAGATGGAATTGCTTCGCCCTGCCCGCAATGACGAAAAGAAAAGGAGATTAGCATGCCGTTTGAAGTCCATCAGGAAAAAACCTATCAACTAGACCCCGGCAAAGTCCATGATGCTGCATTGAAATCCGTGGAGAAACTCAAGGGGCAAATACTCAAATCCAAACCTGAGGAATTCCAATTCGAAGTGAAATTCGACAAGACCCTGCTCGGCAAGGTGCTTGGCGACCGGACCCAAATGACCTGTGTCGTTCAATCCGAAGGGGATGGCAGCAAGATCATCATGGACATCTATCCGCTCGACGCTATCGGTCGCAAATTGATGTTTGGCGCGCGAAAAGGTGTCGCGCAGGAAGTTATTAATCTTTTCACACAGCATCTGGAGGAAAGTTTATCCAAGTAGTTTGAAGCTCCTTTTGTTTTTTCCCGATCCGGAGCCTGCTGCCGTTGGGGGCAAATCATAATCCCATTCCTGTTCGTCCATCCCGACAGATTGTCCGATGTATCAAAAATCACGACGATCTTGATCTGGATTTGATTTTAGTTTCACAAGCGGCAGGATTTGTTTTCCATCCTTGAGAAAGCTCCATAGCGACACATCCCACCCTCCCCTATTCACAATTGAATAAGATGACGCCATGCCGCGCTCCGGAACCCTGAGCCATCCACAGCCCTACTCTCCTTTTGGCGTCTTTGCCGGTCTGCCCTTCTGGGGCGGCGGCGCGTCCCTGCTTGCCGCAGCGCCAGGAATCGGAAAGACTTCCTGGCTGCTGCGCATGATCTACGAGGCTGCCTGTCTCCATATTCCATCTGCCATTGGCTGTTACGAACACACGCCCGAGGAACTGCGCTTCCGCCTGTACCGCCAAATGGAGGCGGTCGTTTGCGGTCCGCATCAGTTCGCCCCGCCCGAAAAGGTCGAGGCGGAATTGGCACGCGCCAGTGAAGCCGTATTGCTGTCGCTCAACTCACGTGAGGACACCGTGCGCGCGTTGGAAGACATGCTAATCCATGATTACGCCTTCCCTGTCAAAGGACC
>CAYPHR010000215.1:0-5310 GCA_964410375.1 uncultured Anaerolinea sp.
TCCACTCCAAACAGGATGTGCATCAGGATCACAACACAATGACCGATGAAGCCTTACGCGCATTTCGCGGCATCACCGTGCTCGGCTTTGACGTTGTGCGTTCCTCCTATGGTTTCTTCCCCCATTTTCTGGTCGAAGTTACCGAAGAAGATGTAAGCAAAAAGATCGAAGCGCTGACGCAATACAAAACCTATCAGGACCGCTATTACTTCAATAGCGAGCTGACCCGCTCGATCATGGTGCGCCACGGCGCGCTGGCGGAAGTTCCCTTCGCGGAAGGGTTTGATATTTTGAGAATTGTCGGGAAATTCGGAGAGGAATAAAAAAATGGCGACTTGGTCGCCATTTTTTTATTCCCTCGACACGCCTACAAAGATTATCCCATCCCGAATTTGTACAGGATAAGCAGGGATATCGACCACGGCGGGCATTTGCATCACCTGCCCCGTCCGCACATCGAATTCCGCACCGTGACGGGGGCAGACGATATTAAAGCCTTCCAGCATCCCATCCCCCAGCGGACCGTCATCGTGCGTGCAGACATCGCCGATGGCAAAGAGCTGGTCTGCGATATTGAAAATGACGATGGGCTTGTCGCCCAGGTCAACGAATAAACGCTCACCGTTGGGTAATTCGGAGGCGGGCGCGATCTCGAAAAATTCAGCTTTGGATTCGTCAAAGGTTGTGTAGTTGAACATGTGTGACGCAACTTTCAAATCAGATGTGATCTAGCAAAAATTGTTCGCGCAATAGTATGACCCGATCAGCGGACCGAATAAGACAAGCAAGAAAAGTATGATCCCGGCGACAAGGACAAACCCAAAGAAGCCGAGAACGACCTTTTCCTTGTGCTTACTCCACCAAGTCATCGCTGGCTTCCCCCACCCCATACACGCCCGCTTTCAAGACCTTCAGCGAAAGCAGGGCACATTTCAGGCGCACGGGACCCAAGTCAATACCAAGCATATCAAGGATATCCTGCTTGTTGAGTTGTTTCACTTCCTCCAGCGGTTTGCCGATGATCGTCTCCATCAGCAGGTCGGCGGAGGCTTGCGAGATGGCGCATCCATGACCGTCGAACGTGGCTTCGGTCACCACGCCATCTTTGTCTACACGCAAATCAATCTGGATATGGTCGCCGCATAGCGGGTTATTATCCGCAAACGAAATATCATGCGGATCCAGTTTCCCGCGATGAGAAGGATTTTTATAATGTTCGATGATGACTTCGCGATACAGATCGTCCATACGTGCTCCAGTGTCAAGTGTCAGGTTTCAGGTATCAGGCTAAGAACTTGATACCTGACACTTGAAACGTGGCACCGAATTATCCAAACATTTCCTTCACTTTATACAGCCCGGTCACCAGCACATCCACCTCATCCTTCGTCGTGTACAAATAGAAGGAAGCGCGGCTGGTGGCGGGAATGCCAAACTTCTCATGCAGAGGCTGGGCACAGTGATGTCCCGCCCGCACGGCAATGCCATCCTTGTCCAAAATTTGAGCGACGTCATGCGGATGGATTCCATCCAGCGTGAATGCTGCCACACCGCCCTTTTTCTCTGCGGATGGACCGAACAATTTCACGCCGGGGATCTCCGCCAGACGATCCAACGCATACGCGGTGACCTCATGCTCATGCGCCGCGATTCGTTCCATGCCGACGGCTGAGAGATAATCCACAGCCGCGCCAAACCCGACGGCTTCTGCAATGGCAGGCGTCCCTGCTTCGAATTTATGCGGCAGGGAATTGGCGCGAAACGAGCGCAGTTTGACTTCCTTGATCATATCCCCGCCGCCGAGGAACGGAGGCGTGGCATCCAACAACGCGGACTTGCCATACAAAATACCGATACCCGTCGGTCCGCACATCTTGTGCGCGGAAAAAGCGTAGAAGTCCGCATCGAGGGCTTGCACATCCACACTCAAATGCGGCACGGATTGCGCGCCATCCACCAGCGTGATCGCGCCGGCATCATGCGCCAGCCGGATGATCTCGTCGGCGGGGTTGATCGTGCCGAGGACGTTGGACATGTGTGTGAACGAGACCAGTTTCGGGCGGCGGTCCAGAAGCGACTTGTATGTCTCCAGATCGAGCAAACCGTCTTCCGTCACAGGGATAAATTCCAACTCGATGCCGCGTTCCATCTGAAGCAAGTGCCAGGTGACGAGGTTCGAGTGATGTTCCATCTCGGTCAGGATGACGAGGTCGCCCGACTTGAGATTCGCGCGCGCCCACGAGTATGCTACAAGGTTAATCGACTCGGTGGTATTGCGGGTGTAGATGATCTCGCGCGACGAGGCGGCATTGATGAATTTCGCGATGCGCTCGCGCGCGCCTTCGTACATCGCAGTGGCTTCCTCCGCCAGCGTATGCACGCCGCGATGGATGTTGGCGTTCGAACGGCGGTAATAATCGTTCATTGCCTCGATCACCTGCACGGGCTTTTGCGACGTGGCGGTTGAATCCAAATAGACCACGCGCGCGCCGCCCTGCGTTTCGCGGTCGAGGATCGGAAAATCTTTGCGAATTTCGTATACGTTAAGTGTCATGGAGAGTCATCACGGCGGAAATTCTAGTAGTCGGGGATGAAATCCTTTTTGACAGCGGCTTTCTTACCGCCCACCGGGCGGATATGCTCCGATGCCAGCGGATACCAAAGGATGCGGTCCGGCACCATCCAGCCGTCCGTCAAAAAGACGTTCGAGCGGAATTGCACCGCCACCATTTTGTTATCCACCTGCACCACGATTCCCTTGACCCAGCCGCGCACGCGCTCGCGACTCTTTTCGTGATCGCAGAACACTTCGACATTGTCGCCCACTTCAAAGGCGTGCTCAGGGGTCGGCGCTTTCATGAAGGAAAATTGGTTGGCGCGCGCTGAAGCGGGGCTGACCGTCCGTCTGCGCTCCAACAATCGTTTCACAATCACCGGGCGCGTGGACACAGGCATGGACGCTTCAGTCACAGGGCTGGCTTTAACCTGCTTTTCCACAGTAGCCTTTTTCACCGGGCGGACCTTCACAGCGGTCCTTGTGCGAGCCTCTACCTTTTTCGAGGTTTTCTTTTCAACGGATACCGTTTTTTTAACGGACTTCGCCTTGCCGACCGCCTTTTTGGATTTCACGGTTGCTTTCTTCGAAGGTTTCGGCTTTGTGGAAGACCTCGATTTCGATTTGGATTTCACTGCCATTATTCACATCCTGATTTGAACATAGAGACGCCCTCCGCCTCTTGCATACGGGACACCTGTTCAAACATCCCCAACATTGTCCACGCTGATAAATTCCAGACTTGACAGGTCTTGGAAACCTGTCAAGTCTTAGTAACCTACTTTGACAATTTGATCTGGATCGCCTGTTGGAAGCGTTCGCGCACACCTTCGAACGGAATGCGCTGCATGATCGGGTCGAAGAAGCCTTCGACGACCAACTGCTCTGCTTCGTGCTGGGGAATGCCGCGAGACTTCAAATAGAAGAGCGGCTCCTGCTCCAGTTTGCCGACCGTCGCGCCGTGCGTACAGCGGACATCATCCGCGAGAATTTCAAGCCCGGGGATCGAGTCCGCGCGCGCCTGATCATCAAGGACGAGGTTGCGGTTGGCTTGATAGCCGTCGGTCTTCTGTGCGCCGGGCGCAACATAGATCATGCCCTGCCACACGGAGCGGCTCTTGCCCTTGAGTGCCCCCTTGAACAGCAGATCGCTGGTGCAGTTCGCGGCGAGGTGATTCTGCTGGGTATCGTGATCGAGGTGCTGGGTGCCGTCCGTGAAATAGAACCCGGACATGCGTCCCTGCGCGCCCTGACCAGCCAGATCAAGATCGGAGAAGTTCTTGGTCAGCCGCGAGCCGACCGCACCGAAGATCCAGTCGAGGTTGCCGCCACGTTCCACACGGGCGCGCTCGTGCGAGAAGTTCCACACATGCCTGCCCCAGGATTGCAATTCGACAAAGCGCAGGTTTGCATCTGCTCCGACGTACAACTCCACGATGCCGGCGTGCAAGGCGTGACCGGTCTCATCGGGCGATGCCGCTTCGTGGACGTAGGTCACGGACGCGCCATCTTCCACATGGACGATGAGATGCGAGAAATGTGCGAGGTCGCCGCCGGGTCCCCATAGCACGGAGTGAAGCGGGGCGTCCACTTGCACGCCTTTGGGGACGTAGAGCAATACTCCATTTTCGGAGAACGCGGAAGCCAGCGCGGCAAACTTGCCATCTTCAGGTTTGACGATCTGCCCAATCAACTTCTTGAGCAGGTCGGAGTGTTCCTTCTCGGCGGTGCGGAAGTCGGTGAAGACCACGCCTTTCTTCGCGAGAGACTCGTCCAATTCCACGTTGGAGCCGCCGGGCAGGAGAGTGATCTGTCCGCCGTGCTGGTCGCCGACGAGCGGCTTGAGCAATTCTTCGGGGACGACGGGTAAATCTTCGAACGCGCCGGGCTTGGGGAGTTTGAAATCGGGCGCGGGTAACAAACGGATGTCGGTGCGGCGCCAAGCCTCGTCCGTGGTGACGGGGAGGGAAAGTTTCTGGAACGAGTCCCAGGCAGCGGCGCGGAAAGAGGCGAGTCCGTTCGCGGAGGGGACATCCGCCTGCGTGAAGATGAATTCCTTTGCAGCGGTGTCAGTTCGGCGTCCTCTTGATACGGTAACTTTTGGTTTTTCCTGCATGTTAGCCAATCGATCCTTCCATTTGAAGCTGGATGAGTCGATTCATTTCGACTGCGTATTCCATCGGGAGTTCTTTTACGAGCGGTTCGATGAAGCCGGAGACGACCATGGTGGTGGCTTCCTCTTCGCTGAGACCGCGCGACATGAGGTAGAAGAGCTGCTCCTCGCCCACCTTGCTGACGGAGGCTTCGTGCCCGATGGTGACATCATCCTCGTCAATTTCGATGTAGGGATAGGTGTCGGAACGGGATTGCGGGTCGAGCAACAGCGCATCGCAGACGACGTTGGACTTGACGCCTTTCGCGCCCTTGTAGACTTTAAGCAAGCCGCGATAGGATGCGCGTCCGCCGCTCTTGCTGATGGACTTGGAGGTGATCTTGCTGGTGGTGTTCGGGGCGAAGTGCACCATCTTGGAGCCCGCATCCTGAATCTGACCGGTGCCTGCGAACGCCATCGAGAGCATTTCGCCGTGCGCACCGGGTTCCATCAGATAGCAGGACGGATATTTCATGGTGACCTTCGAACCGAGGTTGGCATCCACCCATTCGTGGGTGGCGTTCTCGAACACTTTGGCACGCTGGGTGACGAGGTTGTAGACGTTGGTGGACCAGTTCTGGATGGTCGAGTAGCGCGAGCGTGC
>CAYPHR010000216.1:0-5298 GCA_964410375.1 uncultured Anaerolinea sp.
GCTGGGGAATGGACGGATCGAAATCAAACTCACGCGAGCGCCCCAAATTGGGAAGCACGATCTTTTCCTGACTCTGTGCCAGGTGCAGGATCTGATCATCGAGATGGGAATAAGTATCTTTTGCAGCTCCCACCGAAAAACGGGACGGCAATTCAACAAAAGTATCGGGAAGAATGCTCGGAGAGATCACCACGCGGACAGAGTTCGCCCCGGTCGAAAGGATCGCCTCCAGCACCGGTTTGACCGCATCCTGCATCTCCAGGCTGGATGCCACTCCCTGACTGACCTTCAACAGACGATTGATCTCCTCCAACCGCGCCTGCAAACTGACGCGCATCTGCTCAAAGGCGCGCCGCAACTTAGCAACTTCATCCTCGCCCGTCACCTGTAGCGGATGGTCGAGGGTGCCTTGCGCAATGCGATTTGCCTCGGCGGCAAGGCTTTGCAGGGAACCTGTCACTACGCGCAGACCCAGCCGCAGCGAAACCAATGCCACCAGTGCAAGCACGATGATCATCAACGCAAGCGGCATGGCAATGTTCAGCGCCAGTTGCTGGGCACGCTGAGCGGGTATCTTCAGCACGATTGCCCATGGACGCCCAACTACAGGCTGGTAATACACCATCTGCCGCGTGCCATCCGAGGCGGTATCATCATAAAAGAAAGCTTCGCTTCCAGTCCTGCCGTCATACGCGGACAAGACCTGTGTCGCATCCGAGTGATAGACCACCCGACCGTTCTCATCCAATAGAATGCCAACGCCGTCCAGGTCGCGCATGTTATCCAAACTCTCGATCAGCGGCAGGGTGAGCGGATTTGACTCAAGCGTGGTACGCCCGATCAGCACGCGAACGACACGGTCGGGGGGCTCAACAATGGCAACCAAAAAGGACACCCGCGAAGTATCTGTAACCGTAACAGGCGGGATGGAATAGATCTGGGTCAGCACGCCGTTCGTCGCCAGCAGGATGCCCGTCTCCTCGCTGGGATGCAAGGAGATCGTGCCGGGAGAATCCGGATAACTAGCCAAAATGACGCGGCTGGCGGCATCCAACACGATGAATTGATCGAAATATGGAACCGCCTGCATGCGCGAGCCGATGATGGAGCGAAGTTCCTCGCCGCTTGATTCAAGCAAGTGCAAATCGGACGCAAGCTGCACGCTAAGATTCTGACCGGTTTCAAGGAAGAAGGGCACACTTTGTGACGCCGACTTCCCCGTGCTGGCAAGGCGGTCCTCCAGCATTTCACGCGCAGCACGCCCTGCCACGACCCAATCTCCAACAAGCAAGGTCAGCAACAGCAAAAAGATGTACGTACCGGCGGCGTACATAAAGCGCGTTTCGAGGCTTTTCTCGCCCGGTGAAGGCTGAAGGATGGACTGTTTGCCACCCCACATGGCAGGGAACGCCATCGAAACGATCTGCGCGACAATGCCGCCGATCAGCATTTCACCGCCGAAGGCAAGGGTTACGATGCCTGCATTGCTCAACGCAAAATCCAACCGCGCGGTGACAGGCGCAGAAGCCCCCAAACTCCACTGCGTAAATAACGCGCTCAGGATGAAAAATATCAGATGAAAGGGGATCAACAACAACGCGCCCACCAAAGGCTGGCGCAACAGACGATATGCGGGCGTGCGATAGCGTTGACGCGTATTCATCGAGAACCATGCGCCAAAAAATGCCAGTTCGAGCATCGAGAAAAGCGTATAACTATTCCATGCGCCGTGTAAAAGACCGGAAAAAGCTCCCAAAACCGCCCCGCCAATGGGTCCAAGGAAACCGCCCCCCAGAAGCCAGGGAATGGCGGAGAAAACCATCAGCGCCGAACCAGGCGCATCGGCGGGCAACCCGGGCAGAGGTCGGGCGGAAGCGGAGGTCAGACGTATTCCGATAAATAAAGCCGCAAGCGGGATCAGAACAAAAAGAACGAGAAAAAGCCCCCATCCGCGTCCCCAGACAAGCTGGCGCGGGCGTTGCCGAACCAGCAAATACGCCAGAGAGCCCAGCAAAGCCACCCAAACGAACCATCCTGCCGGGGTGGGCGGAGCCGGAAAAACGATACCGCCGAGGAGCGTGAAGATGAATTCCATTTACGCAAATTATAGCCTAAATGCTTACACGCAAGGATGCCACTTTACAAGATTGTCGGTTTTTGCTCAGGAGATGCCGCGATATTTTTCTGGAAGAAGGTCTGCCAGCGCCGCCATGATCTGACGCGTCCCGCGACCCATCGCCTCCTGCCGCGCTCCTGCCTGCTGCTCCAATTTGAAGGTTTTCCCCGCCCGAACCTGCACCGGAGCCCGCCGAAACCGCTTCAAATGACCATAAACGCTCTCATTTTCCGTTCCGGCAACAGCAATTGGCAGGATCGGCACGCCTGATTTATATGCCAGAAACGCCGCACCGCCCGTGCCTTCTTCCAGTGCGCCAGTCAGGGAATATCGTCCCTCCGGGGCGATCACGATCACACGCCCTTCCGCCAACCCGTCGAGAGCGGCGCGCAAAGCGCGTTTGTCGGGGCGTCCACGGTGGAGCCAGATGACGCCGTACCAGTCCATCAGCCTGCCAAGGATGGGAAAATCGTACAATTCGATCTTGCCGAGCGCATCCGGAGGGGCTGGCAGTTGCGAGATGATGGCTGGCGTGTCGGCATCTCCAAGATGGTTGATGACCACCAGCACAGGTCCTGTTTTTGGGAAATTTTCCAGTCCCTGTACGGTTATGTTCAGGCAAATTTTTGCGACGAGTTTCAACAATCCGTGCGCAAATGCGCGGAAGGAACGGCGCGCGGGCGTGAGTTGCGGCAGGCGCACCAGTTCGGGCTTCCATACTTCTGTGACGGGTTTCGGCGGATTGGGCATAAGATAAAGAAAATCCGCAGATCATATGCAAATCTGCGGAGAATATGTTCAGGAAACAGTCTGTTTGCACAACTTCAGTACGTACTCAAAGACCTGCTCTGCGTCCATTTTGTCCGAGTCGATGATGACGGCGTCGTCGGCAGGACGCAATGGAGCAACTGCACGGGTGGAGTCGATGCGGTCGCGCTCGATCATTTTTTTCAGGATCTCGTCATAATTTGACTGTTCGCCGCGCGCGATGATCTCGTCGTAGCGGCGTCTGGCACGTTCTTCCGCGCTTGCATCAAGATAGATCTTCAGATCCGCTTCCGGCAGTACAACGGTGCCAATATCCCTGCCGACCATGACCACCTTGCCGCGCAGACCAATGCGGCGCTGTTGCTCGGTCAGCGCCTTGCGTACGCCTGCATAAGCGGAGACGACCGATACGTTCGCATCCACCTCACTGCTGCGCATCTCCCAGGTGACGTCCTTTTCGGCAATGATCACATCACAAGCGCGCCCGTCTTTTTTTGAGGGCGGGCGGATGTCAATTTGAGCATTTTCCGCCAGTTCGGTCAATATGATTCCGTCGCTCAGGTCCATGTCGTGCTGGATGGCAATCCATGTAACGGCGCGGTACATGATGCCGGTATCAAAGAACAGATATCCAAGCGTGTCGGCGAGTTTTCGCCCAACCGTGGACTTCCCCGAGGCGGCTGGACCATCCAGCGTGATGATGGAGGGTGGAAATGTTTTTGTCATAATAGTTATTGGAACCGCCTTGTATTATCTGTCGAGGAAGAGGTCATCACGCGCCCAGAGAATGATGGTCTCGCCGTATTGCGGCATGTCGCGCAATGCAATCCAGCGTAACCATGTGCCCGGGTCAGCGCCGACCCACAAAGGGGTCTGCCGCCAGGTGAAATCTTGTCCACGATAGCCTGCAACGAGGACGGGGTCCATTTCAAAGGGAGTAACGACGAATTCCGGTGCGCTGGATGCATCCAACGAACCCACCACTCTTACATTATGTTCACGCAACGTCCATTCAAGAGACGGGGAGTTCAAACCGGCTATGACGACTGGCGCGGAGGTATCATGTCCCACGCCGAATTCGGAGACTTCACGCACCGTGGCACGCAACAAGTCCGCCTGTGCCGGCGCAGAGGGCAGCCACCAGAGTTCAGGGAAGTTCGATCCGCGCAGACCGGCAGAGCCGAACGCTCCGCTCAGGCTGAGCGCGCCAAGCGCAATCGCAAGCCCCCATATGCCGCCGAAGCGCGCCGTGCGGACTGACCATCCCGCCGCCACGAGCAGCAGACTGAGGACAAGCAACACCAACGAGCCGACGAACATCCACAAACGCAGGATGTACTCCCGCGAATCTGATGGGAACCAGATCATGCCGGAAAAGCCCATCCAGGCGAAGACCCAGATAAAGACGGTGAGGGCTATGACTCCAGCCACTTCCCGGCGTTCCTCGGGGAATATGTTGAAGCTGCGGGCAAATTCAAGGGATGCAAGCACACTGAGCGGGATCAGCGTCCATGCGAGGTCGGCGATCTGGCGGGAGGGCAGGAAGATGACGAGTAGAAGGGATACGAGCAGCCAGATGCTCAAAAAGATGATGCGCTGAATGCCTCTCATCCAACCGCGTATCAGAGCGATGACAGCCAAAACGAGAATGAACGGTTGATAGATAAGGATCGACAGGAGAATCCTGCCCGGGGTTACATCGGAGGGATTCAGCCATCCGTTGATAAAGGCGGGGATGGATGCAAAGGCTGCGCCGATCCCGCTGGGAGCGCTGAAGAAGAGCGTACCAGCGACGACAAATGCGATCAGAAATGGAATGAGATTGGAAAACTTGAAAGATTGGACATTGAAGAGGCTGACTTTGGAACGATTGAAAACCTGAAAGATCATCCATGCGATGCCAAGCCCGAGCACGCCGAGCCAGATGGATGGTCCGCTGAGGAGGGTGAGGGCGGCGAAGATGCTTGCAAGCAGGGATCGGTTTTTGTTCAGGAACCCGAATGTGAAGATCAAAAATGTGATCGCGAGGATCGGGCTGGCGGCTTGGCGGGAGATGGCGACCAAGCCCGGGTCGAGGGCGAGGAAGAAGGCGAGAAGCAAGCCCGGGCGGGGTTTGACGCGGTTGTCAAAGAGGAGAGGCGCAAAAACGAGCAGGCTCCCGGTCAGGGCGGGGATGAAGCGTGCGAGGAAATCCGTCCCGCCGCCATAGAGGAAGAAAAGCACCGAGGTGAAAAGGATGTAAAAGGGGTGCGGGGCGAGCGCGGGATTTGCCCCCTGTGAGAGACGGAGCGCCTGCAAGGCAGGGGCGGCTTCGGCGTCGGCGAGGGGCATGGCGCCGAGCTGGATGAAGCGCAGTGTGATGGCAATGAAAAATGCCAGCGCGTACAGCCAGCCTTCATATTTAAAGTGTCGGT
>CAYPHR010000217.1:0-5294 GCA_964410375.1 uncultured Anaerolinea sp.
ATTCAAGGTGAAGGCTGGAAGGTGCACCTTGAAAAGATGGAGCCGTTCCGTTTGTTTTCGCTTTCGGTGGGACAGACCCGTTTGACTGTGGAAATGGAAGACGATGTGGTGGAAGACTTCACCGAACGCTTTCGGAAGAAGACACTGCGGGCGGGCGGTTAAGAACAGTGGATGGTTGGTGGTGTGTAGTTGGCAGCAGATTGAATGCAAAAAAGGTTTGAAGCACTGAATCAGGTTTGAGATTAAGAAAGAAGCGGTTGAATCAAAAAAGCGACGCGTCCTTGCGGGCACGTCGCTTTCTTTTATCCGATCAGAGAACTAGATGATCTCCAGTTCCTTGAGTTTGGCTTCGGGCACAACGCCGTTGACCCATCCGCGCTTTTCGTAATACTCTTCGAGCATCTTGTCGAGTTCGCAGACGTGACCCACCGAGCCGGGCATGGTGGAGGCTTCTTCGGTGAAGCGCTTCGGCAGGGTGTCGGTTCCTTCGCCGATGCCGGCGAGGTTGTTGTAGTAGCGTTCGAGGTTGTAGATGCGTTGTCCGGTCTTCAACACGTCATCGGTGGTGAAGGGCACGCCGGTCATGGCGGAATACTGCTGGGCATATTCTTCGGCGCCCATGGCGAAGGCGGAGAATTTGCACAGGTCCATGCTGTCGGAGAAGGCGTGGATGTCCTGGAAGATCATGACCAGTTCGCCTTTGCCCTTCCATTCGAGCGGATCGACCTTGAGCGAGCCGAAAGGCATGACGCCGAGTTCGGCGGCGGGGGTGTAGGCGCGCAGGTGGCAGGCGCCGCGGTTGGAGGTGGCGTAGCCGATGCCCATGCCTTTGAGACCGCGCGGGTCGTAGGCGGGGATGCCCTGTCCGCGGACGGTCATGGCGAGTTCGGGGTGACCGAAGTGGGCGGCAACTGCATTCGCGCCATCTGCCATGATGTTGCCGAAGCCTTCGCGCTTGGCGATCATTTCAGCGGCTTTGGTCATGCCGTCGGGGTCGCCCCAGGCGAGCGTGCCGGAACCGTTGGTGTAGCCCTTTTCGGATGCTTCCATCCACACGGAGAGCGGATGGCCAATTTCGATGGCGTCGAAGCCGAAGTCGTTGGCGAGGTCGATCATCTTGGCGACGAGGCGGGCATCAGAGTTGCCGCAGTTCGCGCCGACCGACCAGGCAGGTTCGTATTCCACCGATTCCATGCGCAGACCGGCATACGGACCGTCCTTGATCTCGACTTCCTTCTTGCAGGCAACGGGGCAGGCGTGACAGGTGGGGTTATCCACGAGGATGTTGGCGTTGACCCATTCACCGGCGATGGTCTCGGCGCCTTCGCCGAAGGAGGTGACGGTGCTGTTCTTGCTGGGCAGCGCGCCGATGGAGTTGGTGATGTTCATGAGCACGTTGGTGCCGTAGACGGAGAGTCCACCCTTGCGCGGGCTGGTGATGTTCTCTTCCGCCATGATGTTCTTGAGGGCGCGCTCGTGCGCGGGTTTCCACGCATCGCGGTTCCCGGCTTTGACGATCTTCTTCTCAGACTTGACGACGATGGCTTTGAGCATCTTGCTGCCGCCCACACAGCCGGTGCCGCCGCGTCCGGAGGCGCGGTCGTCTTCGTTGATCCAGCACGCAAATTTGACGAGGTTCTCGCCCGCAGGTCCGATGGCAATGACGGTCAGATCTTTCTCGCCGTATTTTTCCTTGAAATGTTTGATCGTGTCTTTTACACCCTTCCCCCAAACTTCCGAAGCATCCAGCAATTCGAGTTCGCCGTCATGGATGTAGGCATAGACGGGCTTCTTCGACTTGCCCTTGAAGACCAAGCCGTCGAACCCGGACCAACGCAGGCGGGCGGCAGACCAGCCTCCATGGTGGGAATCCGTTACGGTTCCCGTCAGAGGCGATTTGGTCACGATTGCCATGCGTCCGCTCATGTTGGCTTCGGAGCCGGTCAACGGTCCGTTCATGAAGCAGAGCAGGTTGTCGGGTGAGAGGGGATCAACCTTGGGTCCGTTATCGAACACATATTTGACCCCCAAGCCGCGTCCACCGATGTACTTGCGCGCATCGTCTTCGGCAATGGGCTTGTATTCCACTTTGCCTGCAGACAGGTCAACCCATGCGATCTTGTTAGCGTAACCACCTAGCATTGTTATCTCCTTTTGTGAAATGTTAATAGGACGGCTGACGCCGCCCACTCTTTATATAGGATAGCATTTGGGTATTTTTTTTTCAATAATTAAAGTTTTCCTTAATCGAAACTGGTGACGTTTGTCATATTGCGCATGCTTTCACAAAACATCCAGCGGTTGAATTTTTGATTTTCGTTTTGATTCCGGGTCTACGCTCTTTTATGAAGTGCAATTTCCGACTGTAACGGGTATACTTTTGTCCATGAAGCAACTTTTGCAAAATATAAAAACTGGACAAGCCTCTGTCGAAGATATCCCCATCCCCACTCCGCGCGAGGGACAGGCACTTGTGAAGGTTTCGGCAAGCCTTGTTTCGGCGGGAACCGAACGCATGGTGGTCGAGTTCGCGGAAAAATCCCTGGTTGGCAAGGCGCGCTCGCGCCCCGATCTTGTCAAGCAGGTGCTGGATAAAGCCAAACGCGAAGGCGTCGTTCCCACCGTGCAAGCCGCCTTCAACCGCCTCGACCAGCCGATGGCGCTCGGCTATTCCACTGCGGGGACCATCGTTGCGCTCGGAAAAAATATGCAGGGCTTCAAGGTCGGTCAGCGGGTGGCATGTGCGGGCGGCGGTTATGCAACTCACGCCGAATACAACATCGTACCGAAAAACCTGCTCACGCCGCTTCCGAAAAATGTCAATTTTGAATCTGCCGCTTTCACTACGCTTGGCGCAATCGCATTACACGGATTTCGTTTGGCAGAACCGCAACTCGGCGAGAACATCGCTGTGATCGGTCTTGGTTTGCTGGGATTATTGACCGTGCAGATCGCCTCCGCCGCGGGATGCAACGTACTCGGCATTGACATCGACCCCAAACGCGTAAAACTCGCTTCATCCCTTAACGTTCAGGCTGTTACCCGCAAACAAGCGGAATCTGCCTCTGCGGCATTCACCGCCAACCGCGGCTTTGACTCGGTCATCATCTGTGCGGATACGTCTTCGAATGATCCGGTTGAGTTGGCTGGCGCCATCGCAAGAGACCGCGCAAAGGTCGTCGCCACCGGCGCGGTGGGACTGAACTTCCCGCGTAAAATCTATTACGAAAAAGAGATCTCCTTCATCAACTCCCGCTCGTATGGACCGGGGCGTTACGATGCGAATTACGAAGAGAACGGACAAGACTACCCCATCGGCTATGTCCGCTGGACGGAGGGTCGTAATTTTCAGGCGGTTGTGGATTTAATGGCAAGTGGAAAGTTGAACGTGGAGCCTTTGATCTCCCATCGTTTTGATATTGTTGATGGGGTGAAGGCGTATGAAGTGATCACGGGGAAGAAAAAAGAGCCGTTCCTTGGGGTGTTGTTGAAATATCCTGATAGCGAGTGGAAAGTAGAAAGTAGATCGATCCACTTTCCACTTTCTACCATTCAAAAGAGCACTTCTTTAAAACTAGGGGTTTTGGGTGCCGGTCTGTTCGCCAACTCCACCTTGCTGCCCATTCTCAAAGCCAACAAGGATTTTGAACTGGTTGGTATCGCTTCTTCCGGCGGATTGCACGCCCAGCATTCGGGGAAGAAATTCGGCTTTCAGTATGCGACCTCCTCTGAAGATGAGATCATCAACGACCCGAAGGTCAACACGGTTGCGATTCTCACCCGCCACGACTCCCACGCGGACTTGGCAGTGAAGGCGTTGAAGGCAGGGAAACATGTGTTCGTGGAGAAACCATTGGCAGTTGACAGCAGGCAGTTGGCAATGGTCAGTAAACAGTTGAAAACCAGTCCCCAATCACTTCTCACTGTTGGGTTCAATAGGAGATTTGCTCCGCTCATCCAAACTCTGAAATCGCAAATCGCGGATCGCAATGAGCCGCTTCATGCGCATTACCGCGTCAATGCGGGGTTCATTCAATCCAACCATTGGACTCAAGACCCAGCCATCGGCGGCGGACGGATCATCGGTGAGGCGTGTCACTTCATTGATGTGTTGACTTTTCTCGTCGGCGCGCCGCCTGTTGCGGTGACGGCTCATGCCCTGCCGAACAATGGAAAATACAGCGAAGATAACGTCTCGATGACGTTCACTTTCCCGGACGGCTCCATCGGTGTGGTGGATTATCTCGCCAATGGCGACAAGTCCGTGCCCAAGGAGCGGCTGGAGGTGTTCTGCGAGGGGATGGTGGCGGTGCTGGATGATTATGTCTCGTTGACCACTGTGAAAGATGGAAGGAAAAAAGTGGAGAGCGGGGCGCAGGACAAAGGCTGGAAGGGAGAAATGGCTGCGTTTGCTGAAGCAATTCAGAGCGGGGGCGAAGCGCCAATTCCCTATGAGCAGTTGATCGGTGTGACCAAGTCCACGTTTGCGGCGGTGGAGTCGATCCGGAGTCGCAATCCTGTTGAGATCAAGTAAAGGTGAAGCGATGCAAATCCTGACATGCGATGGACGGGACGAAGATCTGAAAAAGCAGATGGCGCAGTTGCTGGTGGATGCGTTCCACGAGCATTGGTCGGCGGCGTGGAGCACGTTGGACGAGGGGATGGAGGAAGTGCGGGAGATGCTCGAAGCGGAGCGCATTTGCCGTGTGGCGCTGGATGAGGATGGGAATTTGCTCGGCATGATCGGTGGCATCCCCGAATATGACGGCAAGGTGTGGGAGTTGCATCCGCTGGCGATTCAGCCGCATGCGCAGGGACAAGGAATCGGGCGCGCGCTGATCGTGGATTTTGAAGAGCAGGTGCGCCAGCGCGGCGGGTTGACGGTCATGCTCGGCACGGACGACGAAGACGGCATGACATCGCTCTCGAACGTCGACCTGTATGATGACCTGTGGGGCAAGATCGCCAATATCCGCAATCTCAAGGGGCATCCGTATGAGTTCTATCAAAGGATGGGCTATGTCATTACAGGCGTGGTACCCGATGCGAACGGACCCGGCAAGCCCGATATTTTGATGTCGAAGCGGGTGAGGTAAAAAATCACCCGCCCTCAAGTTCATCCTTTATAATTCGGGGACAAGCCCATGACAACAAATCGCCCTCTCCGTGTCTTCCTCTGCCACTCCTCCGCGGACAAACCCGCCGTGCGTGAGTTGTATCAAAAACTCCGCGCCAAGCCGTGGATTCAACCCTGGCTGGACGAAGAAGAACTCTACCCCGGGCAGGATTGGAAT
>CAYPHR010000218.1:0-5266 GCA_964410375.1 uncultured Anaerolinea sp.
TGGCGGATGTGATCGACTGGCGTTTCTGGCATGATTGGTTCCACGATACGCTTATTGCAGGAACGTATAACTGGCTGAGCAATATCGCGCTCGACCGTTACGCCGACCAGAAAGGCATCGATGCCTTTGCCAACTGGCTGGGCACGGCGACGCAGTGGCTCTCCAACAATGTGCGAAAAGTCCAGAACGGATTTGTGCGTTCGTATGCGCTTTCCGTTTTGCTTGGTGTTGTTTTGATTTTGGGTTACTTGATTTTGAAATAACTCGTAGAAACCGAGGATAGAACATGGAATTTCTTTTGCAACCTCTTACACTCCTGACCTTCTTCCCGATCCTGGGCGTGGTTGTGATCCTCTTCATGAATTCCGAAATGAAGAACGCCATTCGCTGGGTCGCGCTGGTCACCTCCCTGATCACATTCGGCATTTCGCTGTGGGTGCTTGGACAGTTCAACGCCTCCAACCCGGACCTGCAGTTGGAAGCCAAATATGCATGGATCCACGTTGCGGGCTGGAACATCTACTATTACCTCGCTGTGGATGGGTTGAGCATTCTGCTCGTCCTGCTCACCGCCTTCCTGACGCCGATCTCCATCCTCTCCACATGGACAGCCGTTGAAGACCGCGTCAAGGATTTCATGGTCTTCTTCCTCCTGCTGGAAGTCGGCATGACGGGCGTGTTCCTCGCGCAGGACCTCTTCCTGTTCTACATCTTCTGGGAATTCACCCTCGTGCCGATGTACTTCCTGATCGGTTTGTGGGGTGGACCGCGCCGCGTCTATGCCGCCATCAAGTTCTTCCTCTACACCATGGCTGGCTCCATCCTGATGCTGGTCGCCATCCTTTTCCTCGGCATTCAAACGAATACCTTCAACATCCCGCAGATGCTCGTCCGCCTGCCAGACCTGTACGCGACCGGCACGATCACGGCTGGCACGCAGATGCTGCTTTTCCTTGCCTTCACTGCCGCATTCGCCATCAAAGTGCCGATGTGGCCCCTGCATTCGTGGCTGCCCGATGCCCACGTGGAAGCGCCCACCGCTGGTTCGGTCATCCTTGCCGGTGTTCTGCTGAAAATGGGAACCTACGGCTTCCTGCGCTTCAATATTCCGCTCTTCCCGAACGCCGCCATCCAAGCCGCCCCGTGGATCGCGCTCTTCGCGACCATCGGTATCATCTACGGCGCAGCGGTCTCCTTTGCCCAGGCGGATGTGAAGAAACTGGTCGCTTATTCCTCGGTAAGCCACCTCGGTTTCGTCATGCTCGGTTTGTTCGCGCTCAACCCGCAGGGTGTGGCGGGCGCGATCCTGCAAATGGTCAACCACGGTTTGAGCACGGGAGCGTTGTTCCTCCTCATCGGTATGATCTACGAACAGACCCACACCCGCGAGATCAAAGTCTACGGCGGCTTGTGGAAGATCACCCCGGTCTTTGGTACGCTGATGCTCATTTCCTCGCTCTCCTCGATGGGCTTGCCCGGACTCAACGGCTTCGTCGGCGAGTTCACCATTCTGCTTGGCGCGTTCGGCTCAAAAGCCATTGGCAATCCCTGGTATGCGGGTATTTCCGCCATCGGCGTCATCATGGCGGCGATCTACATTCTGTACATGTTCCAGAAAGTCTTCCTCGGACCGGCAGGCGAGATCACGCATCATCATGACCTGAAAGACCTCAACTGGCGCGAGATCGCCACGGTCATTCCGTTGGTCATCTTCATGTTCTGGATCGGCTTGTATCCCAAACCGTTCTTCGACATCCTCGCCCCCGCGGTGGAGAAACTGCTGTCCGCTTTGCCTTTGTAAACAATTCGTCATTGCGAGGCACAGCCCGAAGCAATCTCCTCGAAATGACGTAGACACGGAGCGTTCATGACGCAACCTCAATTCATAGACTTCTACACCATTCTCCCGTTCACCATCCTTGTTGCGTGGGCATGTCTGCTATTGCTCGTTGACCTTTTCATCCCAAGAAACCGCAAAGGTATCACTGCCTTCCTCGCGGCGTTGGGGTTGGCAGGCACGCTGGGATATTCCGTCACTCAGATTGGGGTATCCAGCACCGGCTTCAACGGCATGGTCTCGCTCGACGGTTTCTCGACTTTTGCAAACATCCTGCTCCTCACAAGTGGTTTATTTGGCATTGCCTTAGCCTACGGCTACATCAAGCGCATGGGCATCGAACGCGGCGAATACTACATTCTCCTGCTTTTCAGCGTCACTGGCATGATGCTGATGGCGCAAGCTGCCGACCTCATCATCGTTTTCCTCGCGCTCGAACTGCTTTCCATCCCTCTCTACGTGCTCTCCGCCGTCTCCCGCAAACTGGATTCGGAGGAAGCGGGACTCAAATACTTCCTGCTCGGCGCCTTTGCCAGCGGATTTGTCGTCTACGGAACCGCCCTCGTCTTTGGCGCGACGGGAACTACCTCCCTCAACGGGATCTTCTACGCCGCCTCCAGCGGGGACTTCAGCCTGCTTCTGACCATCGGGGCGGCTCTCATCCTGGTCGGATTCGGCTTCAAGGTCGCCGCCGTTCCCTTCCACATGTGGACGCCCGATGTCTATCAGGGCGCGCCGACGTCCATCACTGCTTTCATGGCGGCGGGCGCCAAGATCGCCGGTTTCGCATCGCTGTTTCGTGTGTTCGTCGTCGCCTTCCCGCTCCTCGCCCCCGACCTGACCGCAGTTCTCTGGGCACTTTCCGCATTGACGATGATCGTCGGCAACCTTGCCGCGATCTCGCAGAGCAATATCAAGCGTATGCTTGCGTATTCCGCCATTGCGCACGCAGGATATATTCTCATGGCGTTCGTCCCCTACGGTAACAAGGACGTCATGCCCACGGCGATTGCCGCCGGCTTGTTCTATCTCGTCGCTTATACTGTGACCAATTTCGGTTCATGGGGTGTCGTGATCGCCCTTGAAAAAGCCGAAGGCAAGGGGCTTGAACTTTCGGATTACGCCGGTCTGGCGAAGAAGTATCCCGCTCTCGCCGCCGCCATGACCGTCTTCATGCTGTCCTTCATTGGTTTCCCGCCCACGCTGGGATTAATAGGCAAGTTCTATCTCTTCCGCTCTGCCATCGCGGGCGGCTTCACCGGGCTTGCCATCATCGGTGTGATCACGTCGCTGATCTCCGCCTATTACTATCTGCGCGTTGTTGTGAATATGTACATGAAGGAAGGTGACCCTGTCGTGGAGCGCGAACCCTGGCTGAGTTTCACCACGGCAGTAACAGCAATCGCCACAGTTGTGTTGAGTTTTGTTCCGCAGTTCCTATTCCTGTTGGCGATCACAGCGGGTTTCCGTTAGTTTTATTGACAGACCGCCTCTTTGCGGTATAATCTTGCCCGCACAAAAAGGTTCCGTAGCTCAATTGGCAGAGCAGTTGACTCTTAATCAATTGGTTGCAGGTTCGAGTCCTGCCGGAATCACAACAAAAAAACATCCCGTTTTGGGATGTTTTTTTGTTTGCATTTAATTCGCCAATAAACTCAAAATCCAAACGATCAACGGCGCGACAGCCAATGCCGGAAGAAAATTTCCCACGCGGATCTTTTTGATCTCCAGCAGGTTGCTGATTGCCAGCCCGACCAGGATCACGCCGCCGGTGGCGGTCATTTCGTTCATCATCGGCTCGGTGATGATGGCGCTTAATCCGCCCGCCATCAGGCTGATTCCACCCTGATAGACAAGCACAATGACCGAGGAAAACAGCACGCCGACTCCCAGCGTGGATGCGAACGCGATCGACGCAAAGCCATCCAGCGTGGATTTGACTGCCAGTAGATTGTAGTCGCCGGTCAAGCCGTCTTGGATGGAGCCGAGAATGGTCATGGGACCGACGCAAAAGAGCAGGGACGCGACCATGAAGCCGCGCACGAACTTCGAGCCGGAGGAACCAGCATCGAGGTCCGATGAGAAGCGTTTTTCGAGGGTTTGTCCCAGAGCCTGTAAGCCGTCTTCGATCCGCCACCATTCTCCGAGCAGAATCCCGATGATCAGGGCTCCGAGCACAATGAGCGGATTTTCGGTCTCGAGGAACATTTGCAGACCCATCGTGGCGGTGAAGAGACCCATGCCTGCGATGACGGTATTTTTGAAACGGTCGGGGATTCGTGCGCCGAAGAGCAAGCCAATGCTCCCGCCGATGAGTACGGCGATAACGTTGAGAAATGTGCCTGTCATGGTTGCCTATGATTTTGCCAGCGAAGTTCTCTTCCCCGCGTTTTGGTTTTCGAGCAGTTCCAGCACAAAACACAGCGATGAGAGCCGGTTCAAATAGCGCTGCAGATCGGGGTTGACGACTTCCTCCTCATCGAAGAGCACCACCACGCGCCGTTCTGCGCGGCGGATGACCGCGCGCGCCATTGAAAGCGCCGCGCCGCCGAGTGTGTCGCCAGGCAGGATGAATTCCTTCGGCATCTCAATGCTTCCGCTGATCGAGTCGGTTTGCTCCTCCAGCCATTTCACCCGCTCCCCGTCAATGAAATGGAATTGCTTCGCGTTCTCCGGCGTGGCGGCGACCTCCGCCATCAGCTTGTACAGATCCCGCTGGATTTCGAGCAGGATGGGGGGAGTCTGAGGCGCGGCGCATTGCGCGCGAGCCAATCCCAATGCGGCAGAGGCTTCATCCAGCGCACCGACCGCTTCCATGCGGGCATGATATTTCGGGACGCGCCCCTCGCCGAGCAAACCGGTTGTGCCGTCGTCGCCTTTTGCAGTATAAAAAGTCATGGGGGCATTATAACCACTTCCGGCTATAATTTTGGGATGCTTGTTTCCATTCACGAAAATATGACCCGCGAAGCATTGGGGGACCACTTCAGCCCCCGTGCAATTGAAATTATCGTCGCCGCCAACCTCAAACAGGATGCCTGGAGCGGTTTGATCGGTCACGATGAATTTCATTATGACAACGACATCCAAAAAGGCGACCGCTATATCATCGAACAGCGCGGCTATGTGATCGCCACCCTGCTTTCCCCCGGTATCCTCAGTGCATGGATCGCGTTCGGGAGGCTGCTCCACGCCGCGCAGGATTTCTATTCGCATACGAATTACGTCTCGATGTGGCTGGATCAATTTGACGGTTCGCCTCCGCCTCCGCTCGAAATTGATCCCGTCCAGAAGAGCCTGCTCCGAAGCCCGGACCTTCATGCCGGTAAGATCCACCTGCTGCTGGACGGGTTGTACTTCATCCGTCCGCTGCGCCCGCTGGCGATGAAACTCCTGCCAAAGAATTCACATGCGCACATGAATTTGGAT
>CAYPHR010000219.1:0-5248 GCA_964410375.1 uncultured Anaerolinea sp.
GCGACCATGCCTTGTACCTCGCCAAACAGAGCGGACGAAACCGCGTGCAATCATCTGAAAAAGAATGAGAAGTGACTGTCACCTGACTGCCGCCCATCGAAATCTCACCATGAAACGCTTTCTCTTGTTCATTACATTCATCGGCATCGCGCTCCTGCTCCTGGCTGGATACGCCTTCATGCGCCAGATCGAGTTCCAACAGCGCGCCGAAATTGCGCTTGCCACGGTCGAGAAGTACTCGCTCCGCGCCGGGACGGAAGGCGAGACCTACTGTCCCATCTTCGTCTTCACCCGCAGCGACGGTCTGACCGTCGTCTATTACGGCGACGTGTGCGCTTCGCCGCCCGCCTTTGAAATTGGTCAACAGGTCGAAGTGCTGTACGATCCGCTCGAGGACCGCGGCGTGCAGTTGAACACCTTCCGCTCGAAATACAGGGATGTCTTCGTGCCGTTCGGCATCGGTCTGCCCGTGTTTCTAGCCGGGCTGTTCGGAATGCGCTCGCTCCGCGGCAGGTCAAATGCGGGCAGGCAGGGGTAGGATCAATGCTTGCCGGTCACGCCGCGCAAAGAGATCCGCTCTCAAGGGTTGTGTTATGGGGGTAAATCTGTATAATCTACATATCGTTGGGAAACAATCTAAGGAGAATCGCCATGAAGCTTAATCCGCCCACCAAGATCGCTTTTTACATTTCAGTTGCCTTGTTCGTACTCGGCTTGCTGGGGTTGTTCGTCACCATCCCCTTTGTGTCCGCCTACGCCACCTGGTTCGTCGTCGTTGGTTATCTCGTCCTGTTGATCAGCCTGTTCGTCAAAGGCATGTAAGACACTTCATTCCCAGCGATGGTTTGCTCGAGAAAAAGCGCGGACTGCAAGTCCGCGCTTTTTCTTTCGTCCTTCTCTTAGAAACTCGCCGCCGCCTCATCGACGGTGGGGAAGACTTCCATCATCTCCATCAACCCGACAGTTTGCAAAACCTCCGCCACGTGGCTGGGGATGTGCGCCAGTTTTACGCCTCCGCCTGCCTTTTGCACGTTCTGCATGACCCGCACGATCGCGCGCACGCCCGCCGAGGACAGGTACGAAACATGCTTGAGATCGAGCACCAGCTTCCTGTGCTCCTGCGCGATCCTGCCCAGGTCGGCGTCCAGCGCCGTCGCGGTGACCGAATCCACCCTGCCCGTCACAGATACCACAGTCACCTCCCCCCTGCCTTCGCTCTTTAAAGAAAACTCGTCCATGCTCTGCTCCTTGTTGCTTGTTGGATGTTGTTGTGCGGCTGGAGACCCTTACGAAAGGATCACCTGCCCGCAATATTCGCATTTGTCCATGCCGAGTTCGAGCGTCCCGCCGCAGTTCGGGCAGTTGAACGTCTCCGCCTTGATCTGATGCCCTGCCGCCCGGAACGCGGCTTCGTTCTCGGCAAGGTCATGGCGCAGACGCTTCAGCCGCGCCAGATACGCATCACCGGACATCTCGCCCGCCTTGCGCAGGCGTTCCACATCCGCGATGTGTTCCTTCAACATGCGCCGCTGGGCATCGAGGCTTTCCCGGCTCTTATCCTGGAAGGAGACCTTCATTTCGGGTTTCGGAGGTATGGAAGCGATGATCGCGGCAATGATGAGCATCACCGCCGAGAGCAGCAGACCGATCAACAGCGGCGTAAAGCGGAAGCCGGGGATCGAACTGAAATTGACCTTGAAGACCTGCACCTGGTTGTTATCCGCGATGACCACATAGCGGTCGTCGCCGAGCCTGCCGATGTCGATGCGGGTGATGCCGCTCGAATGTTTGGGCAGGTTGTTGCGGCTGCCCGTGTCCGTGAAGATCGCCACGTTGCCGTCGTCGTCGCCGATGACCGCCTCCTGTTTGCCGTCCTCATTGATGTCCAGCCCCGAGATCTCGTTCACTTTTTCGGATAAGGAACCGCTCCACATCTGGCGGATGGTTGTTCCGTCGAACGAGAACGCCCACACCCCCCCGTCCTTGCCTCCGGCAATGATCTCGCGCGACGACGGGTCGCCGTCCAATTCCACTTCGCGTACTTCGGTCACTGCCTGCCCGAGCGATTTCTCGAACAGGATGCTTCCATCCGCGGCATTGTACACTATGAACGCGCCGTACTCGCCGCCGGTGATGATCTCGCTGTTGCCGTCGCCGTTCAGGTCGAAGGCTCGCATGCGGCGCAGCACTTCCTGACTCGCCTCCCAGACCGCTCTCCCGTTCGAATCGAACACGGCAATGCTGCCGTCGTTCGTGGCAACCGCCACGTGGATCTGACCTGCAATGCGGGCATCATCCATGCCGCGCAGTTCCCTCGAACCGATGTTGGCTTCCCAGCGCGGCGCACCGTCCACGCCCAGCCCGAGCAGTTTGCCCGAGGTGTCACCGAGCACGATCTGAGGTCCGGCAGGGAAGCGGATGACCGCCACCCGCGAAGGATTGCCGATGTTCAGCGACTGTGCCAGCGTGCGCACCTGTCCCATTGAGATCACATCCACGCTTCCGCCTGTCCCGCGATGGAATACGACCACGTCCTCCACGCCGTCGCCGGTCACATCTCCCAGTGTGGATTTGGCGGCGGAGTAGGGGAAACTCCACAACACGCCGCCGTTCGGGTCGAAGGCGGTCACATCGTTCGGGCTTTGGATGAAGAGTTCATTCTGCCCGTCGCCGCTCAGGTCGATGACCTTCATGCTCTCGGCGGTGGAATACGGCTGGGACCACATGCCCGTGCTGCCGAACTTTTGGGCGGCAACCGAGCCGCTGAAGGCGAACACGCCAGCCACGACCATGACAAGGCAGGACAGTACGATCGCAACAATAAAGGGGATGATTTTTCGACTCATGATGCAGCCTTTCGTTGGAGGAGGGAGTATGCCGATTTCAGGAAGTTCAGGATGTGCTCCTGTTCGATATCTTCGAATGGGGATCTGGCGAGGATGTTGATCATGCCGCCTTCGGTGTTCAGTTCGGCGATGGTGTATTTTCCGATATTCTTGCCGGGCGAGAACCCGGGCGACGGTTGGACGTTGTACACCTTCGGGTTGACCACGATGCGCACCTTCAGTTCCTGTCCGGTGCCTTTCATTTTGGCGGGCTTCATCTTCATCTTGCCGCTGATGCGGCTGCGCTTGTAGTAACTCTTGCGCCGCTTCGATTTCTGCACCGCCGATACGCGCAGGACGTTGCCGTCGTACAGTTTGGCTTTCAATGAAAGCCACTGGTCGTTGAAGTATTGGGTCACGCGGCTTTGGGTGTCGGTCGCTTCTCTTGCCACCTTGGTATCGAGCATGGCTCCGGTCAGGTCGAGATGACCGAGGAAGGTCGAGCCCGGCTTGAGGTCGTCGCGAAGCGTGTGCAGGATCTCCTTCGCCCCATAGTAACGCGGGGAGAAGTCGTGCGAATCGCTCTTTCTCAGGCTGCGCGCCAGCACAAAGGACGCGATCCACAACCCGAACGCGCCGATGGAGAAGATGATCGAGAAGTAACCGAACAGGCTCAACAGCAGGTCGATGACGACCAGCCCCACGCCGACGAAGAAGATCAGCAGGGGGACCCAGCGCCATTTGTCCCCCGCCGATTCGGTCTTTTGCACTTCCTTTACGAAATTATCCATGCCGCGCATGATCGAATCGGGCTTGTCGGCGATCGAGACGTACACCGGCGTGTAATGTTTTACCCCCGCATTGGGATTTGGCGCTTTCTTGCGCGCCGTATTCCACAGATAAATGAACAGGATGACGATGACGACAAAAATTCCGCAAAAGACGGGCATTCATTCCTCCGAGTTGTACTGGTAAATTCCTTCTCGAGCGCGTATGTGAGTTTATAATTCGGCAATGCCCAACATCCTCTACACTGCCTTCGACATCGTACCAAGCCCCAAGGGCGCGTCAACCCATATTTTGCATAATATTCGCGGGCTGGTCAATAGCCAATTTGTCGTCCATCTTATCACGCCCAACGACGGTTTGCTCCCCCCCGAAGATACTATTGAGGGCGCGCGCGTCACGCGCATCCCGCAGGATCTTTCCCAGAATTTCCTCGCCCGCGCGGTGCAGTTCGGCAGGTCCGTGCTGGCTCATCTTGCCCTGCATCCCGGGTATGATGTCGTCCACTACCGCAACATTTGGGACGGCTTTCACATCGCGCAGAACAGGAAGAAGTTCGGCTACAAGACGCTGTTCGAAGTCAACGGACTGCCCTCCATCGAACTTAAATATCATTATCCCGGGCTGGATGCGGAACTCCTCGCCAAGATCAAGGAACAGGAGATCGCAACCCTGCACCTGAGTGACGCGATCATCTGTCCCTCGCGCGTCACCCGCGACTACATCGCCTCGCTCGGACTTAACCGCAAACTGGTCACTGTCATCCCGAACGGGGTCAGCCCTTCGGACTTTTCCGCTTCGCCCCTGCCCGACCGTGACGGGAGGGAGCCCGTCCTGCTCTATATCGGCACCCTCGCCGATTGGCAGGGGTTGGATGTCGTCATCAAGGCATTGCCAAAGATCCTCGAGCAGAAACCTGTCCGGCTGCGCATTGTCGGGCGCGGACGTTCCCGCCAGCGCAAGATGCTTGCCAAACAGATCCGCAAACTCGGCTTGGATGAGCATGTCGCCGTCCAGCCTGCAGTGCCGCATCATGAGATCCCTGATCTCATCGCGGGCGCGGATATTTGCGTGGCTCCACTCGGTCTGAATGACCGCAATGTGACGCAGGGAGCCTGTCCGATCAAGGTCTTGGAATACATGGCGGCGGGACGTCCATTGCTGGCATCGAACATGCCCATCGTCCGTGAACTCGTCCGTGAGGATGTGGACGCCTTGCTTTTCTCCCCGAACGACCCGGACGATCTGGCGCGCCAGGCATTGGTTTTGTTGAATGACATGGAATTATCTCAGCGTCTGGCAGGGTCCGCCTCCCAACGCGCACTGACAAAATTCACCTGGCACGAGTCTCAGAAGAGGTTGAGACGCGTGTATGAAAAGCTTTTAAGTAATCCGTTTGATATCTAAAACATCTATATTGCTTCATTAACTTTTTAGTGAGATGGCGATATGTTTCAGAAAAGACATTATGCTTTCTGTATATTTAAGAATATCACCTGATGGACCTCGGTAGTTTGATGAGAGAACATTTTCGATCCATTCGTTCATAGTTTCAAGGCTGTACCATGTTATGCCGTTAGCTTGAGCATATTTCGTTGCATTTTGTGACAATCCTGGTGTACAAAATAGATAACCCC
>CAYPHR010000220.1:0-5198 GCA_964410375.1 uncultured Anaerolinea sp.
GTGTCGGCTGTGGTGCCAACCAAATTCACAGAGCACAACCCGCAGGCTGGCAGGAGCAGCAGCAACCCCAGCAACGCTCGAAGGAGGGGGTTCATTGAAGGTTTTGGTGGTACGGGAGCGGAAATCTCTGCAGTCATAAAATTCTCCTCATTGGGTTCATTTGGTTTTTGCAGATTCTTATAGTGCAGTTGCGCTTGCCCTTCTGGCGCAAGGGTTTCGTCAAGCCATCTCCCATGCGGGTATGGGCGGGATAAGCCGGATCTACCAGACCGCGATCTCGACTTTTGAATCAAACCCCAACACCTCAAGCCAGTTTCGTTTTTCCCATCCCGCACCATGACTTTCGACATAGCGACAATCCTTCTTCGGAGACTGGGGTATTGCGGCGTGCTGCCGTATCATAGCGCCATCACAAAGGAGTGTAAACATGTCTCAAACAATTATTAATGCACAAAATTTGACCGCCTCGTATGGCTCCACAACGGCGCTGAAGGGCGTGAACCTGGGCGTACAGAAGGGTGAAATATTTGGCTTGCTCGGTCCCAACGGCGCGGGCAAATCCACCCTGCTTGCCTGCGTGGAAGGATTGCACAAACCCAATCAGGGCAGTGTTCACGTAGGCGGGATCGACGTCCAAGTTGACTCAACGGCGACCAAACGCCAGTTGGGGATACAACTGCAAAGGACCGCCCTGATGGACGACCTGACCGTCGCCGAGTTGGTGGAAGTCTACGCCGCGCTTTATGAGGTGTATCTCACATCCGGTCAGATCAACGATCTTCTGGCGCGGTTTGATCTTGTCGGGAAGCGCAACGCGCTGGCGCGCCGCCTCTCCGGTGGACAGCAGCAACGCCTCGCACTGGCTGTTGCCATTGCCAACGACCCGCAGATCGTCCTGCTCGATGAACCTACGTCCGCGCTCGACCCGCATGCCCGCCGCGCGGTTTGGGATATCATCCGCCAGCTGCACGATGAGGGGCGCACCGTTGTACTCACCACGCATGCAATGGAGGAGGCGGAGGCGCTATGCGGACGCATCGCCATCATCGACCACGGTCAGATCGTAGCCTGCGACACGCCCGCCGCGTTGATCGCCAACCTGAAATTGAATTCGATGTTGAGGGCAATTGTGGAATTGCCATTGGATCAGGTGCGCTTGCTCCCCAGTGTCAGCAATGCGCGTTACACCGGTCAACATTTGGAAATGGAAACCGCCGCGCCCGAGGCGACTCTGACCGCCCTGCATGAATTAGCCGCCCGCTCAGGTCGTTCCATCCGCGATGTGATGCTGCGCCAGCCCAATCTGGAAGATGTCTTTCTCAAATTAACCGGGCGCGCATTGTCCGAATCCGTCTAATTGCTCCACGCTTGAAAGGAAATTACCCCATGAAACGTTTTTTGATCCTCACCAAAGCCATGACCCTGATGCACCTGCGCAACGGGTACGTGTTGTTCTGGAATTTCGCCTTCCCTGTCCTGCTCATGCTTGTCTACGGCGTAGTCATGAGTCAATACATGGACTACATGACCGCCGGTGTCATCGTGCTCAACGCCCTCAGTTTCGGGCTGGTCAGCAGTTCGACCATGATGCTCGAGATGCGTGAAAAGAGCGTCCTGCGCAGGTTGCAGGCGACGCCTCTACCCGCCGGGCAGTTGATCGGTTCGTACCTGTTGGTCAATGTCATCATTGGCGTTCTGCAAAGTACGCTCATCATTCTGGCAGGTGTCCTGCTTTATGATGTGCCGGTGACCGGGACCAGCCTGCTCCTCGCCTACCCCATGATCCTCGCCGGATTGCTGACATTCATGGCGCTGGGCGGCATCATCAGCGGCATGGCGGCAAAAGCCGGGACCGCCACCGCGGTCGGCATGACGATCTATTTCTTGTTGATGTTCATCAGCGATATGATCTTCCCGTTGGATATGTTGCCGGAATGGTTGAAGGATGTCGTGGCTTACCTGCCGGCTTACCCGGTCGTTCAACTCGTCCGTTCTGCCATGCTGGAAGCCACACTCGACCCCAACTGGCTCACCTACCTGTTCCTGCTCGCCGCCTATGGCATCGGCGCAACCTTCATCGCCGCAAAGTTGTTCCGCTGGGAGCCAAAGGCGTAATTGTTCTTGTTCCTCAGCCCCTCCCAACCGGAGAGGGCTGAGGGCTTTCTGCTCTCACTTTTCACTTTCCCTCTTCCAGAGTACACTTTCGATATGACGGAAACCCGCCCATCTCACCTGGCTGACAGCGAACTCCCGATCCCTGCCCCATACTTTGAACTCTATGGCAGGTTTTGGGATGTGGCATCCTTGTTGATATTCAGCCTCGCCGCCGCCGCGGTTCTCATTGCAAATGCAAATGAACTAACCTGGCGCGAGTGGCTGGTTGCGGCTCTGTCTGTCGGGCAGGGGCTGTTGTATTTTTTCTGCATCACGCGTGGCGGCTGGCCCATCCCGCGCCGAAATCTTGTCTTGTATTTCGTTGGCGGAGTTTGCATGTGGGGGCTGTCATGCTGGCTCGATCCATTTCCATGGTGGCTGGGTTTCACCTACTTTGGACAAATGTTTGGATTGCTGCCGATTCAAGCCGTCATTCCCGGGACAGCCATTGTCACGTTCCTGATCGCGCTGATCACTTCAGATTGGAACCTCAGCCAGATTCCGCTCGGCGCTGTGATCGGATTTACGTTCCAATGGCTGGGCGGCATGGTGATCTTTCTCTTCATTTATGGCACGGTTCGCACCAGCGGAGAGCGCGCCAAACTCATCACCAAATTGGAATCCGCCCAAAAGGAATTGGAACTCGCCCATCAACGCGACACTGAACTGGCGGCTCTCCGGGAACGCGAACGGCTCGCCCGCGACCTGCACGACAGCCTCGGGCATGCGCTGGTTGCCCTTTCCGTTCAATTGGAGGCGATCCAGCGCCTCTATAAAGTGGACCCCAAGCGCGCCTCCGCGCAAGTGGACGAACTCAAGACCTTGACGCGCGCGAGCATGGACGACCTACGCCGTTCCCTCGCGGGGTTGCGCGCCCCGGGCTTGGGCGAACGGCGTTTGAGTGAGGCATTGCAAGCCTTGAGCGTGGATACAGGTCAACGCGCGCATCTTGAAATTACGTGTCATGTCGCGGAAGGTGCGAATCAACTCTCCCCCGCGCAGGCAGAGACCCTCTGGCGGGTCGCACAGGAGGCATTGGCGAACATCGAACGACATGCCGCCGCGCGCACTGTGCAGATTCGGCTGGATGTGGAATCACAAACTGCGCGGCTCACCGTCAAAGATGACGGGCGTGGCATGCCGCCTGATGCAGAAAAGCAACCCGGTCACTACGGACTGCGCGGGATGCGCGAACGAGTGGAAGGACTCGGTGGCACACTGACGTTGACCGGCAACGGCAACGGCTCACTCGTCGACGTGAAACTGCCCATCCTCTAAAAGGATCTTCTCCGCCCATGCCTGATCCCATCAAACTCCTCCTCGTCGAAGACCAGACTCTAATGCGCCAGGGTCTCAAAACGATCCTCGATCTTGAGCCGGGCTTGCGCGTGATCGGTGAAGCAGGTGACGGTGAAAACGGAGTCCGAATGGCGTTGGAACTCCGCCCCGATGTCATCCTCATGGATGTGCAAATGCCCGTGCTCAACGGCGTCGAAGCGACCGCCAAATTGTGCCGTGAATGGGCGCAGGCAAAGGTCATCATCCTCACCACCTTCGACCGCGACGATTATGTCTATCAGGGTGTGCGGGCGGGGGCGTTGGGTTATCTGCTCAAAGACACGCCTGCCGACAAACTTATCCAAACGATACGGCGGGTGCACGAAGGCGAAGTATTCATTCAGCCCGAGATCGCCTCGCGCGCCCTGCGCGAAATGATGCGTCCCACGGCATCCACCATCGAATCGCTCTCCGAACGCGAAAGGGAAGTGCTGGTGTTATTAGCGCAAGGCGCCTCCAACAAAGATATGGCGGAGAAATTGTTCATCACCGAAGGGACGGTGAAAAACCACGTCTCGAACATTCTCGCCAAATTACAAGCCGAAAACCGCACCCAAGCCGCCGACATCGCGCGGAAACAGGGGTTGGTATAGATTCGGCTGAATCCGTTCAAGCCAGGTATTGTTTGGAATTCGTCAAACAGCGGCGTTTCGTCAACACCGTATCAAAATAATCCTCGTCAAGGAAGCGCAGTAATTTGATCAGTTCCTTTTTTTCGTCGGGCACTACGATCTTCCCGCCATCCTTCAGTTTTATCGGAACCCCAAAATGCTTGGCGGTCTCCTGCAGTTTCTTTACGGAGACCCTACCCAGCACCCTGTTCCTTTGCAGCAGCGTGATCTTCTTGCGGATGATCGAATCGGCATTTTCCATGAATAAATTCTTGTTGCCGATGTATAGCATCCGGTTGGAAGCAAAACGATCCACATCCGTATCGGTGGCTTCGCGATAATGGTCCGACAGGTCGAGGAAATGGCGCGTATTATGATAGGAATAGAACAGCAATTCGCCTTTAAGATACAAGGCGGTCAACTTCTCCTGCAGGGTGATGCCGGGGTCTCTTAACTTCACGAACGTATTGGTTGAATTGATGAGCGTAAAGCCCTTCATGAGCATCTTGCGCTGGTCGAAGCTCTGGAATGCCGCAAACTTCTGGCTGGGCGTCCACTTGCCCGTGAAGATCGCCAGAATGCGGGGCTTTAGTTTTGCAAGGTTCAACACATCGCACGTGAGCGGATGCTCGATCGCGCGGATGATATCGTCTGCGAGCGCAAACCCATCGATGCGAAAAACTTGATCTTCATCCGCAAGATAGTCGCCGGAAAAATCGATCTTCTCCCTGCCTTTGGAGAAATCCTTTATCTGCGGCGCAAAAAATTCCGTCACTTCGGCTTGAAGCCCGCGCGTGAGCGGGATGCGGCGGATGGGATCGTTCTTATCATCCACCAGCACGAACAGGTTGAGCAGTTCAGTAACAGCGGGCATGGTTCATACCTCCATGATCATGTATTCCGAAAAATGACCGACAGATTTGATGCTTTTACAATCCCTGATATTCCGGCGCGAGATCAGCACGTAAGAAACCCCGCCAGCCAGGGTCACATCGTAGAAATGGTAGCCAAGGAAACCGACCAGCGGGTTGAAATGATATGAATTGGAGGTAAGCACCACCACAAAGAGCAGGCACAGGACAAAGACCAATATCC
>CAYPHR010000221.1:0-5188 GCA_964410375.1 uncultured Anaerolinea sp.
CGGCGTTGGCGGGCGTGTTGATGGTGACCGCCGTCCGCATGAACGAATGGGACGCCATCAAATTCATCTTTGGTAAACGCTTCAAGACCGATATGATCGCCTTCACGATCACGATGCTGGCGACCATCGTCCTCGACCTGACACAAGCCATCCTGATCGGCTCCTTCCTCGCCGGCGCGGTCTTCCTCAACAAGATCGCCAGCATTGACATTTCCGTGCAGGATGTGGACACCGAGCGCCTCAAGCAAAAAGGCATCGAGACGGCAGGTCAATGCCAGCATGTGCGGGTGGCGTTTCTCACCGGTCCGTTGTTCTTCGCGGCGACCGGTCAATTCAATGAGGCGTTCCAAAATCTGAAAGACACGCATGTCCTGATCCTGTCCATGCGCGGGGTGTCACTGATCGATACGGCTGGGCTTGAATCCATTCACCGTTTGCATGAAAACCTGCATAAGCAGGGCGGTACGCTGATGTTTGCGGGCGTCCATGAAAACGCCTGCAACATGATGAAGCGCGGTGGTCTTGTCAAAACTGTCGGGGAGGAAAATTTCTTCTGGTCCAGCGACCAAGCCATCGTCGAGGCAGAGAGGCGCGGATGTCAGTTTTGTGATCGAGTTTCTTGAAGCAATTCCTGCGTGCGCGGAAAATCCCTGTAATATCCGCGATACCGTTCGGGAAGCATCGCCGCAATGCGGCACATGACTTCATCCATTGCGGACTGCAACAGAACATCCCGCTCGGTACCCTTGGCGGTTTTGATGTCGGGCGGGTAATACACTTCCTCACCAGCCGTGATGGTGATCTTCAGTTTTTGAAATCGCTTTAAGCGCGCCATCACGTCGGCATCTTCCGTACCGGTCAGTGCCACAGGGATGATGCCCACCTTCGCTGAGTGCGCGATGTAGATCGCGCCGGGCTCCGCCTTGAGCAGGCTCGCGGACTTTGAGCGTGTGCCCTCCGGGGCAATGACCATGACGCCGCCGTTCTTCAACCGCGTGATGAACTCGCGCATGGCTTTCGTGTCGGCTTGACCGCGCGTCAGCCAGGTGACGTTCAACCACCGAGCCACGATGCGCGCCCACCAATATTTTTTGTACTTATCCGTCAGCGGATGGATGAGATCGTCATTATCAATGACGTAATACACAACCAGCGAATCCAGCCTGCCGAGATGATTGGAGGCGAGCATGTATCCGCCCTTCGGCAGTTTGCCCACATCGCCACGGACTTCGATATCCGCAAACAGCGGCAGGATCTTTCGCGCAATGAAGCGGATCGACGCACTCATCTTTTTTCCGCCAGTAATTCCTTCAAACGCGGATGCTCCGCATAAAACCCGCGATTGTGTTCAGGGAGCATGACCGCAATACGGCACATGATCTCGTCCGTGTATTGCTGCAATACTTCATCACGATTCTCCTTCGGAAAGGGCGGAAGCGTGAACGAGTTTCCAGCCGTTAATTTGACCGGTGTACGTTTGAGGCGTTTGAGATTTCCCTTGAAGAGCCGGTCTTCTGTTCCGCTGATCGCCACCGGCACGATCTGCCAGCCCATTTTGGAGGCAAGATACGCCACGCCGGGTTTGCCCTGCGCCATTTTTTCGTCGCGGGCGCGCGTGCCTTCCGGCGCAATGACGAGCGTCTGCCCCTCCTCCATGCGTTTGATCATCTCGCGCATGGATCTCAGGTCTGCATTGAAGCGGTCCACGAAGATGAAATTGAGATGCTTTCCCAGCCACTTGAGCAGCGGATTCTCCTCCCATTTTTCGGCAACCGGGATAAAGAGATTTAAATTATCCAATGCATAATACGCCATCGGCGCATCGAGGAAACCGAGATGGTTCGTAGCGATGACAAACCCGCCTTTTTCAGGCAGGTTCTCATAACCGGAAGTCTCTATTTTTGTGATGAGTTTTAGGACAGTGTGGATGAGCCATCGCAAAAATCTTTTCATACATCAGATTTTACACGTTTTTGGCATCTCCCTTTATAACAAAGAGACCCTGTTCAATGAACAGGGTCCCTGCATCTGACCGGTCATCCCCAAATGTAATCTGTATTGCTCTTGTGATGCGCCCGTTTCTGCTCGCCATACTCGTTGAAGATCTTCACGAAAATATCGTAATCGGCGGGCGTCATGTCCACAAGCTGGAAGCCAACGTTATAGATGGTCGGGTCGTATGGGTCGCGTTTGCACCACTTCGAACGCGCGGTAAAGGTCATGTGACTCTTCCCAGCGATCTCGCCCGTCTGTTCGATGCGGAGCTGAAAATTGATCCCCACAGGAACCGGCATGGCGCTTTCGATCTTGAATCCACCCGTGCCAATATCAGCAAGCTGACCGACCAGTTCACCGGTCGCTTCATCCAGTACCTGCATGTAATAGGTGAAATTCTTTCGCGCCAGTTTTCGGCGTTCCGTAGGCATGACAACCTCCTTACAAATTTGAAAGGCAATGCCAGTATAGTGTATAAATCATTTCCAATTCCATAAAACCCGCCTTTATCACGAAATTGTAACAATTTGCCTACTCCACCGCGCTCAGGATATGCGTCAGGATGGTCGCGCCGGAGCCGCCGATGTTCTGCGCCATACCGATCTTCGCGCCATCCACCTGCGTCTTCCCGCATTCGCCCCGCAATTGCTGGACAACCTCCACGATCTGATACATGCCCGTCGCGCCGACAGGGTGACCGCGCGCCTTCAATCCGCCTCGCGTACACACGGGAAGCCTGCCCTGTGGACTAATGGCATTTTCCAACCCCAAACGGACTCCCTGTCCGCGTTCTGCGAATCCGCTGGCTTCGAGCGAAAGCGCCGCCATGATGGTAAAGGCATCATGCAGTTCGAACACGTCGATATCATCCGGCGCGATGCCCGCCATCTCATACGCCTTTTTTGAAGATAAATACGCCGCCTGCAAAAACAGCGGATCTTTACGCGAGTGGACTCCGATCGTATCCGTTGCCGCAGCGGAAGCCGCCACAACGACTCTCGGTCTGCGCATCACCTTCTCGGCAGGGACGATGATCGCCGCCGCCGCCCCGTCCCCCACCGGAGATGCATCCAGCAAATTAATTGGTGTCGCCACCATTGAAGATCTCTCGAATTTTTCCACAGTCACTTTTTCCTGCAATCGCGCAAATGGATTATGCATCGCGTTGGCATGCGCATTGATCGAGAACGGCGCAAAATCTTCATGCTTCCAGCCGAACTCGTGCATGTAACGCCGCATCACCAGCGCGTTCAACCCCACGAACGAAACGCCCTGTTCCACTTCATAATCGGAATCGGCGGCAGTCGCCAATGCGGCAGTGACATCGCGCCCGGCTTTGTCGGTCATTTTCTCGACGCCAACCACCAGCGCGGATTCAATGTCGCCGGAGGCAACCGCCATCAGCGCGGAACGAAACGCGGCGGCTCCCGATCCGCATGCCGCTTCGATCTTGACCGCTTCCTGCTTCCACAACCCGATCCAATCGCTGAAGAAAGTCCCCAGCTGGTTCTGCCCGCTGACCATGGACGAAAGCATGTTGCCGACATAGAGTGCATCGACCTGCTCCATGCCCGCATCCTGCATGGCGGCAAAGGCGGCTTCCCCGCCAAGCTCGCGCAGGGACTTATCCCAATGTTCATCTACTTTCGTTTGACCAATTCCAAGGATGGCTACTTTTCTCATAGGACCTCACCCTGATTCTAATGCATTCGGCTGTCAGGAACTATCACGAATTGGCGGAACAAATCGGTTGCAGGTTCGTCCTTTTCTTGCTATGCTTAGCGTAATAAAGGAGAAAGAATGGCAAGAATCAAGTTCCTTTCGGTAATGACCATGGCGCTGTTTATAGCCGCTTGTACATTCCCCCTGCCGCGAGCGCAGGACACCAGTACACCCGCTTCCGCCCAGCCCGTTGAGTTGGGTGATACGTGGACGATAAAAATGACCCAATCGGGCGGCATCATGGGGTTGAGGCGCTCGGTGGAAATTTCGTCGGATGGGAAATATACGGTTATGGATGAGCGCACGAACAAATCCGTTTCGGGTGTGCTCCCGACCAATGAGTTGACAACGCTGACAAGAACTGTTTCCGCACTCAGGATGGATTTGCAAACGCCCGAGCAAAGCGTCTGCGCGGATTGTTTCATTTACGAGATCGAGATTCAAAGCAATGACGAAACCATCAGCCTGCAATTGGATGATATTACCCTGCCGGAGTCGGGCATGGAGCCGTTGATCAGTTCCTTGATCACGATCATGAATACGGCGTTGAAGTAACCATGGAACAATCCGAGTGGCTGGAGCACTATTTGGAGAAGGTGTCGCAATCGTCGGAGGAGGGACGCGGGGCGGTGGAGTTCGTGAGGGCAAACAGGATTCGGGTCGGGTTGAGGCGGGCGCGGAAAAGCGTGGGAGCGTTCTGGCAGTTCGGTAATAAATTCTTCCTGAATTCCGCCCACTATACGATGGAGTCCGCGCTGGAAAATCCGCGCGCATGGACGTTGTTCGTGCATGAGGTGCGGCATTTGCAGCAGGGTCCGCTCACGGCGCTTTCGATCTATGGCGAGTTGGATGCGTGGCAGGTCGAGTTCCGTTTGTATAAACGATTGACGGGGAAAATTTTACTGCCTGCGCTGGAGGAATTGCTCACATTGCCGCTCGGTTTTGATCGCAAGACCCTGCGCCGGGCGCGTCAGTTGATGACGGCATTCGCAGGGTTTCGATACGGCGCGTGGATCCTGCCGTTGTATCCCATCCATAGGGAAATCGTATATTGGGTTACACGCAAATCAGGATAATCTAACAAATTCAATAGGTATTTTTAATGTAAAGGGGATCGCTTTGTTGTATGATGGGGACAAGATAGAGAAAGGAGGTTGCGATCGAGACACCGCCTAAAATGCAAGACGAGGGGAAGGGTGAGACGCCTTGACCTGGTCGGAGCCAACGCTTTAGAACCAGACGTTCCCCTAACGAAAGGAAGGCTGCCACATCACCCCTTCTCTGGAAAGTACGCTCGACGGATGGGTAAACTCCCATCCGTCTTTTTGTTTGCAATTCACACCTGCAGGTAGAGCAACTGTGTGGAATCCCCATATTGTTCGCTCGTGAAACCAAACTCCGTTTGGGATGTGCCGCTGGTGTAGGTCACTACGCCGTAGGGATCGTATCCGCGCGCGAAGGTGATCTCGCC
>CAYPHR010000222.1:0-5183 GCA_964410375.1 uncultured Anaerolinea sp.
AGCCGCCGCTCTACCGCATCGCGCACAAGAACAATGTCAGGTATGTGTACAGCGACAAGGAAAAGGATAAGATCATCAAGGAACTCGGCGAAAACAAAGCCAGCCTTCAGCGCTACAAGGGTCTCGGCGAAATGAACCCCGACCAGTTGTGGGATACGACCATGAATCCCGCCAACCGCACGCTGCTGCTCGTCACCATCGACGATGCCGCCGAAGCCGACCGCACCTTCGACATGCTCATGGGCGATGCCGTCGACCCGCGCAAGAAATTCATCCAAACCCACGCCAAGAGCGTCCGTAATTTGGATATCTAGAACTCTGATCTGTCATTGCTTCAAAAAATGCCCTCGATAACGTTTCGAGGGCATTTTTCTTTTAGTACCAGAGTACGGAGTGGCGGATGGAACTTTTACAATCCCTGCGGCGTTCTATGGGGGCAACCAAACGAGGTGTATCATGAAACTTACAACCAACAACCTTATTATTTTTTTCGGCATCATGGCATTGTGTCTGCTCGCCATCTTCCCGATCGGCGTGCTTGCCATGCCGTTATTCAAACCCAGCCAGCCCAGCCCGGACCCGCAGGCAACGGTCAATGCAATGGTCACGCAGACGGTCGTCTTCATGACGCTCAATGCCCCGACGCAGACCCCGCCTCCGCCCACGCCGACAGTTGCTCCTGCCACCCAAACCACCGCCCCCAGCGCAACCTCAGCCCCTCCCACCGCAGTGACCTACTGTGACTGGGTCGCATTCGTCAAGGATATGACCGTGGAAGATGGCACCACCTTTGCCCCCGGCGAGGTCTTCACAAAGACCTGGCGCTTGAAGAACCGCGGCACCTGCACATGGACTCCCGACTACATGCTGGTCTTCAGCAGTGGATCGCAGATGGGCGGCACGACCGCCGCGCGCCTGTCCGCTTACGTGGCACCCGGTCAGACCGTGGACGTGTCGGTGACGCTCACCGCGCCCAACACGGCAGGCTCCCACACCGGCTATTGGATGCTTCGCAATCCGTCCGGCACATTGTTCGGCACCGGCACGAAAGCGAACACCCCGTTCTACGTGGACATCCGCGTGCGCGTGGAAAACCTCCCTCACGGGACGGTCAGCGGCAACCTGTGTTACCCCAGCGAGTTCAACCCGTCGATGACGCTGTACTTCGAAAAGGCTGGCACCACCGAAACCATCCAGTTCGCCATCGTCGAGAACCAGTTGAAATACAACGTCCTGATCCCCAACGGAAAATACTACGTCTATGCCTGGGCGCCCGGTTACAACCTCGAAGGCGCGTACACCCACCCGAGCGGACTGATGAAGTCCATCGAAGTCAAAGGCGGACAAGCCACCACCGATATTCATCTGTGTGACTGGAGCCCCGATCCGCACGCCCGCGGTGACTGATAAAAAACGTCCCCTGAATAGTAATTCAGGGGACGTTGCTATTTGAATGCGGATGCTATAATCTGCGAGACAAAACGTAGGTCAGGCTTTTAGCCTGACACTACAAAATCAGAAGGGATCACCCAGTGACCATCACCTACCGCCAAGCGGACATCGCAGATTCGTACAACGTGTTCAAAGTCTTCCTGCGCTCCATCATGGATTACAGCGAGCGTATGAACGTGCAAGCCATCACGGGCGGAAACGACCCTGAAAAACTCGCGTCCATTTGGGAGAGACGCAAACCGTTGTTCGAGTTCCTCGCAAGGGATGCATCCCAGTTTTGGGTGGCGGAACGGGACGGCGAGATTCTCGGCTACGCACGCACGATCGAGCATGACGGGCTTCAGGAGTTGACCGAGTTCTTCGTATCCCCGAATCAACAGTCGGCGGGAGTGGGAAGCGGATTGTTATCCCGCGCATTTGCGGATAACGGCGCGAAATATCGCACCATCATCGCCACACTGGACGAACGCGCGTTGTATCGCTATATGAAAATGGGCGTGTACGGGCGGACTATGCTCAAGTATTTTTACCGCCAAGCCGAAGCAGTGACCGTGCCGAGCGATCTCATCATCGAGCCGCTGGATTTGGGCGTTCATCTCGAAGCGATCCACCGCATTGACCGCGAGATCCTCAACCACACGCGCGGAAGCATCCACGAATGGCTGGCGGACGCGCGCGATGGATTCGTGTACAAACGCAGCGCGGACGTGGTCGGCTATGGCTACGTCGGCGGGAGCCATGGACCGTTCGCCTTGCTGGACGATGACGATTTTCCCGCCGTGCTGGCACATGCCGAAAGCCGCATGGCGGAACAGGGCGAAGAGTTCGGCATCTCGGTGCCGCTCGTCAACCGCAAGGCAATCGATTTCCTGACAGCGAGAAAATACAAGATTGATTCGTTCTCTGCAATCCTGATGAGCAATGTCCCCTTTGGGAAGTTCGAGAATTATTTGACCTTTGCGCCGGAGTTCTTTTTGTAACCTACCCCATCAACTTCGCCGCGCGTCTCCCGATCTCCACCACGTTAATACTTGATATTGTCCGGCACCGTCATTTCGAATTTTCGACAGGCATTTGTTTGGCAGGACTTCAACTCTTCCAGCCAGGCATGCAAGATCGAGAGTGTTTCCGTATCGAGCGTGTCAGCAATATTCATCAATTGATAGGGATCGGCGGTCAGGTCATAAAATTCGATCTCGCCGTTCTCGTATTCAACATAAACGAAGTTCTCCCCTCTGATGCCGCGATAAGCGATCACCGGGGATTCCCTATCCGAATCACCTATTTCGATCAATAAAGCACTGCGCCATCCCTGCGGCTCTGCTTGTTGCTGATCGAAGAAATGGGCAAAGGAACGCCCGTCTACAAATGAGGCGCTTCGTGCGCCGGTCAACTCCGCGATCGTCGGCGCAATATCAATATTCGCGGTCATCTCTTGGATGGTGGTATTGGGCTGGATGCCCGGTCCGCGGATCAGAAGCGGGACGCGAATATCCTCTTCATAGGGCAGCATCTTCCCCGATGGAAGATCATGCTCCCCCATATGAAAGCCGTTGTCGGATGTAAAGAAGATGTATGTGTTATCCAATTGTCCATTCTGCTCGAGCAATTGGACCAAAGCCAGAACCATTTCATCCACCGCCAGCATGGATTGAACACGCTTCACGAAAAGCGCATCCGCATCTCCGACCTCGAACGATCCTCCGCTCTCCCTGATGTTCCGGATGATCAACGGTTTGTCGGAAGTGTCCGCCTCATGAAACGACTCACCCTTCGGATATTCCACGTCCAGGAACAGTTCTGAGTGACGCGGGGCAGGCGTGCTCGGTCCATGCGGGGCATAGGGGGAGATAAAGAGAAAGAATGGGGAACGGGTCTGCGCGCTTTGATTGATGAACTCAATGGCTTTATTCTTGAGGACGTCCGTGCTGTACTCTTCCGCGCTCTCACCATAATCGACCAGTTTCCCATTCTCGTTCAGGACATAGTTCGTGAAAAAATCAGCGGACTTTCTCTCACTGGTAAGGAAAACACGCCAATCATCCCAGCCGGGCGGGACATAGGTCCTTTTTACCCCGGCAGGATACAGGTTCAAAAATTTCCCCATATAGGATGTGGTATACCCGGCGCGTTTCATCCATGTGGCGATGGTATCCGCATTGTTCCCTTTATCATGGAATTGTTCGAAGCCCGGGGAGTTCTCAAAGACCCCGGTATTGTGCGGGTATTGTCCGCGCAAGATGGATGCCCGTGAGGGACAGCACACGGGGGACGTGACAAAATAATTCGTAAAAACAGCCCCCTCCTGCGCAATCAACCGGTTCGTATGTTCCAGGTAAGGCAGCAGGGTAAAATCCATATCATCCGCCATGATGAAGATGATATTTGGCGGCGGATCATTTGGGGCGAAATTTTGCGTACTACAGGATAATCCTGTAAACAACAAGAGAAATATAACGATCAATACACCAGGAAAGTTAGCCCAGGTTTTCATATCTCACCCTACCATCAACCGCGCCGCTCTTCTCCCGATCTCCACCGCAAAATTCGTCCCGCGGTCCCACGGGTACACCTGGCTCATCGAAGCGAAGTACAAGCCCTCGATGGGCGTCTGGATGGCGGGAATGTTCTTCGAATGTCCCACCAGCGGCACGGGCTGGGCGTAATTGGTTTTATGCACCCACACCTTTTTGATCCACTCGCGCTTGAACTCGGGGTTGAACTTTTGCAAGGCGGGGATAAACCGCTCCAGCAGTTGCTCATCGCTCATCGAAAAATACTCGTGCCCCAGCTCCAGATAATCGCCCGCGTACACGATATGGTCGCCGCCGAAATGTTTACTCGACACAAAATTCGTATGCTCCACCAGCGCCAAAAACGGGTAGCCCGCCTCCTTCGGCACGTTGAACCAGTAATATTTCTCCTTCGAAAGTTGGTGCTTGAGCGAGAGCGTCATCACCACCGCGCCCATGGATTTCAACTCGAGCAGTCCCTTCAAATAGGATTCTGGCAGACTCGGACATAACTTCGCCAGCAGATTCGGAGACGTGGTGACCAATACTTTATCGAAGGATTCGCCATCCACGCTCAGACTTCGGGACGCCTGATCCTGACTGATTGACTTGATACTCGCCCCAAGCCGAATCTCAACTCCCTGCACGCGCAGTTTCTCCGCGAACAGATCCGCGAACTTTTGGAAGCCGCCCTCGAACGTGCCGAGGCGCGTCGTCCGCGCTTTGATGCGCGCCCACATCCACGCCATGTTAACGTCTTTATAAAACGGACCAAACTTCCCGATCAGCAACGGCTTCCACATCTGCTCGTAGACTTGCCTGCCCGCGTATTTCATCATCCATGAATCGGCGGTCACTTTTTCCAATGCGCGCCAGTTATTCGTCAGGCGTAAAAACAACCCGACGAATCCAAACCTGATTTTGTTCAGACCAAATCCAAGTCCGGGAAAGCGAAGCGCGTTGAGGATCGAGTCAAAGGGATACCACTTATCCTTGTGCAGCATCACCGTGTACGGACGAGGAAAGATGACCTTATCCTCCAAGCCCAACTCGCGGATCAACCCCAGCATTTCGCCGTCCGACTGGAACCAGTGGTGATAGAACTTCTCCACCGACCAATCCCAATGCGGCTCCTTGAATCCGCTCGCCAGCCCGCCCACATACTCCGCCGACTCGAAAATGGTCACCTCGTGACCCGCCTTGCGTAAATCCCACGCG
>CAYPHR010000223.1:0-5178 GCA_964410375.1 uncultured Anaerolinea sp.
GTGTATTCGGCAGGTTGCGCGAGGGTTGCAGCATCGAGCCGTAGATATAGCCTTGTGGGGTTTCCACATATTTTTGGTTCACATAACCAATTGCATTGCCGATCACTTCGCGTCCCCATTCCACAAGGGTGTCTGCGGGAATCTCCCCGATGGTGGTATTCAACCCCGGGTCGTTGGTGGGGCGGTTGCGGATCGGCACGCCGACATCCACCACCCGCCCGATGATCTCACTGGCAGGGAATTGCGGCAGCCGCTTGGGCGTTGAAAAATATTCGAGTTCGGGAAGTTTGAACGGCTTGAACGCCAATGCGCCCAAGCCCAGACCAGCCAGTTTGAGAAAATCACGCCTTGAAATCGCCTTCGTCATCTAATCACCTTGTTCATAAATCTCACATACCCGGCAAGCATACCTGCAAACAAAACCAGCGTCAACATCACAGTTAGAGGCAATTAATCTTGCAGATAGGTCTCCAGCGCACGCAGGCAGTTCGCACTCAATTTATGCCCGACCTCATCTTCGCAATACACGATCGTCGCGCCAGCCTGCTCCAGCAGATCCATCGATTCGCGCGCGCGCTCGACGGTCACCATCTCGTCTTTCGTGCCGTGCGCTACAAAAATGTGCTTGCCCGCCAGTGATCTGTTCGCGACATACTCGTCCGCGCCGGAGGGGACAAAACCCGCCAACACACCCATCTTGCGGATGCGTTGTGGATAAAGCATTCCCAGCACATTGACCATCGCTGCACCCTGACTGAATCCCATCACATCGAATTGTGACGCATCCACCTTGACCGAGGCGGCGTACTCATCCATGAGGCGGATCAGATCTTCGGCGGAGGGTAAAAGCTGTTCGAAGCTGGGTCTGCCCCAGGTCTCGGGTTGAAGCGGACGCCATGAATAGCCGCTCTTTTCCGCCGGATACGGCGCGCGCGGGGCAATGATCCAAAAATCGGGCGGCAGTCCACGTGTGAAGACCCACATGGAGTTCTCGTCTCCGGTCCAGCCGTGGATCATCATCAACATACGCGGATGTTCAACCTGTGACGGGCGGACGCGCAAAGTCCAACCGTTGAATTCAATCAGTTTCGTGTCAGTCGCGGTTTGCACGTTTTACGATCCAATCCAGCCCAAAGAGGGCAAGCAAAATCAGAGAAATAGGAACGAATGCGCCCAGCAGGCAGAGGAACCCGCTGACCGCCGCACCAAAGCCGTAAATCGCCCAGATCAAGCCAAGTCCCACAACAAAAAGCAGGAAGAGCGCGCCGATAAGGACGCGCACATTTGTATCTTTCATATATTTTCGCAGGTCGCGGCTCATTAGTTAGTTCCGAAGATCTTCCTGCCCAGCCGCGCATGCCACGAGACTGCCCGTTTTATCTGCGGCAGGACTTCCTCCACCGCTTGTTCGCCCAACTGTGCCACGTTCTCAATGACGACCTTGTCAAGAATGCTCAGATGATGCACCTGCGGACGAATAAGCACATCGGGCTTGTCAACCTGCAGGCGGAAATGGGCTACAGCGCGGCTGTTGACATCGACCGAGCGTAGAAAGATATCGAGGGATTGTGCCAGGGAGATGCGCGTAATGCGTTCCGCAATATTCCGTGGGATGATGCCCGGCACGGGAATGCTGTATTTATGCACAGGCTTGTCCATCGGGTCGTTGAGCACCACTGCTACAACAGGCAGGTCGGGCGATAATGTGCGCGCCACCGATACAGGGACGGGATTCAACACCCCGCCATCCACCAATTCCCAACCGTTGATATATTGCACAGGGAAAACACCCGGCAGGGCGATGGTGGCAAGAACGGCGTCCGTCAATTTTCCCTCAGACAGGGTGACTTCACTGCCGCTCTTGATATCCACTGCGGTAACGGCGCAAGGGATTTTCAGGTCATCAAATGTCTTTTCGCCGAATGCACGGTCGATCATCCGCCGGACGCCCGCAAACCCCAGCAAAGACGGACCATCGGTCGGGTCGCGTCCATAAAGGTGGTTCTGGTCCACGTCCTCGAAGATCTTCTGGATCCTATCTGGCGAGTTGCCCAGTGCGTACATGACGGCAACGATACCGCCGAAGGATGTCCCGGCGATGGAACGAATCTTATAGCCTTCTCTTTCAAGCCGGCGGATCACGCCGATATGTGCATTCCCCTTGGCGCCGCCCCCGCCCAATGCCAGTGCGATATCCATAATAAAAATACCTCTCTCGAACTCTTACTGATAGACACAATGGAAAGCGGAGATTATACCTTTTCCCCGCACAAGGAATTGTTCCTACGAACTACCGGGGTCGCGGATCAACCAGACCGCCATCCCTGCGCCGACAAAGGCGGCGATGATCAACACGATGACGAGTACCCGCGAAGAGGGAGGCTGGGATGCGTTCGCATCAACCGCCCCGACAGTTGGCACGACAGCCATTTGCATTTCTGTGGCTGTGGCAGACGTTGTCATCGTCGGAGGGACAACTTCAGTGGGTTGAAGCGTTGCCGCAGTGACCTCCGCCGCAACCGGCGCGGGCTGGGTGGCGGCTTTCAGCACGAGCAATTCCTGCCCTTGATATACGATCAGATCGTCCCCAAGGTTGTTCAACGCCTGAATGTTTTTGATGGTCGTACCATAGGTGATCGCAATGCTCCACAACGACTGACCATATTGCACCTGATGGAACACATCCCCATCCGGGCGCGCCGTACTGACCGAGACCGGCACCATAAACTGACTCGCATCCGCAACCGAGCCGGGACCACCCGGTACGCTGGTGAGAATGTCGCCAGCGGAATCCTGCATCTGTCCGCTGTTTGTGACGGCAGCCGTGTCCACAGCGTAGTAATAGGCGTTGTTTGCTCCCTGTGAAATCCCCGCACCGATATGAGTAAAATTCTGCGAGAGCATGGTGTTCATGTGTGCGGCATCCTGCCAACCCGGCGGGACGCCGTCCCAGTTCAGGTAACCATTGCTGTAGATAATATTCTCGGCGCGAAATCCGCCGCGTGAAAGGTCGCCCGCAAGCGGAAATCCCAGTGAAAGCAATTGCTGTGTATAGCTAATCCCGCCCGGGCGCGTATGGGTCACATTACCGGTTGCCGCCATGTAATCCGCCTGGGATTGGGCGGTCTGCATCAGGATGGGATGAACGGACAACGCAGGCAAGCCATAGGATGCGCGCAGTCCGTTTACCACTGCGATCATCTGGCTGGGTGAGGAGATTTGCTCAAATTGCGGGCGCGCAGAGGCTTCTTGGGGAATGGAAAGGCTCAGTGCGAAACTAGACAACAGGAGCCATATTATCAAGTTGATGGACTTTCTCATACAATAATCATACCTTGAATCTCAGACAAGCAGGTTTTTCAAAACAAATAGCAATCTGTCCATATCTCGCTTGCAATTATATCCCTGGACGGAGAGGCGTATCAATTTGTTCTCATGCCAGTCAATCAGCGGGATTTCAACTCGATATTCATCGTAAAACCGCTTCCTGAAGGATACAATGTCCGTATCAGCTGGCAGAGTGGCAACTACCATTTGGGCGAATCAAGTTTCGGGGTCGGAGTGAAGCGGGGTTTGTTCCGTCAGGTCATGGATGCGTTTCCACGTTTCCACTGCAAGACGATGAATGCGATTCGGACCTTCGCCCAATCATGGTCCTGTTGAAACCGTATCGCCGCAGGGACGGTTAAGAACGCTGCAATATCGCGTGTGCCCCACCATTCATGGTGATTGATGAATGGTGAGTTGCTCGGCATCGGAGCTTTGTGGCTCCGCGAGACGATCAGCGGCTTGCACAAATATTGCGCTTTGGGACAAACATATAAAAAGTGCCTGCCTTTTATGCGCATAGTCAATCATGATGATGTACGAAAACAACACAGCAAATACACTTGAGACATGATTGGTCGTTGAAAGTTGCTCTAACTATACCAAGCTAAACAGCCACTTTAGGTAGAAGCGCCTGCAATGCAATGATAAGTGCATCAATATCCTGTTGGGTATTGTATCCTTGCACCGAGATACGGACGAATTGCTGATCCTGCCATTGGATCAGGGGCACCTCTATTTTGAACTTATCATACAAGAGGGTTTTGAGGACTGTTAGATTTGACAATGGGAGGGGAGCAATGCCCATCTGCCCGTAAAAATCTGAATCGAGCGGGTACAACGGCGGAAGTTTTGTCAATTCGCAAATTCGTTTAATTCCCTGGCGCAGCAGGTGATGACATTCATTTTGTACTTCATTCCAATTATTGTCTCGCATGAATTGAATGGCTGCTGGGACAGTCAGCGCCGCAGATGGATCTTTGGTTCCGGTCCATTGCAAGGCGTCGATGAAGCGGGAGTCTGTGGTCGTCTCTGAAGTCGGATTGTATCCCCAGCTCACAATCAAGGGGTCAATGAGATGCTGTAATTCTCGCTTAACATATAAGAAAGCAGAGCCTTTTGCATTGAGCATCCATTTGTGACAATTTCCGAAAACGATGTCTGCTCCCAGCGCTTGCAGGTCAACAGGGACTTGTCCCGGGGAGTGTGCGGCGTCAATGATCGTCAATAGTCCTGCATCTTTTGCGCGTTGACAGATCCTTTCCACCGGTAGGCGTAAGGCGGTTGGAGAAGTGATATGGCTCAGGTATATGACTTTTGTGCGCGGGGTGACGCCCGACCAAAACTGCCCGACAATCTCTTCATCGGAATGGACCGGTAATGGAATGGGTTGATGAATGTATTTTGCGCCGGTCTTGCTGGATATAAACTCCCATGCGTAATCACAAGCGCCATATTCATGGTCAGTGGTCAAAATCTCATCACCTTGTTTAAGTTGAAGGGAATGAGCAATAATATTTACACCATGTGTGGCATTGGGAATGTAGACCAGGTCTTTGGCATCAGCATGCAGGTATTCGCCCAATACGATTCGCGATTCGAGAAGCAATCCATCGAGTTCCCTTCCCAAAAACAGTACCGGCTGGCGCTCCAGCCGCGATTGCCAGTTTTGATAGGCTTTCATAACAGGCTTGGGAGTTGCACCAAACGAGCCGTGATTTAAGAAAACTATGTCCGGATCCAAAAGAAATTTTTCTTTTAATGTGAGCATAAGGTAATTATAAGATATAGCTTTGGACCTTTAATAATTTTATTGTGAGATCGTGTGGAGTTTTTGGGGTATCTTATGTT
>CAYPHR010000224.1:0-5155 GCA_964410375.1 uncultured Anaerolinea sp.
AAACGGGGGAGCATGCAGTGAAAATCAAGATGATACAATCCAGTCAAATTTACTGGAAGGAGATTTCCATGGATCTACTGGCTCCCGGTTTGATCACAATTTTTACATTACTGTGTGTGGGTGGTATTACGCTTGTCTCCCTTGGCGTGGCTGGCTATTTCGTTTACCGCGTGTTTAAGAATATGTCGGGGAATAACGCCGTGCTTAAATCAGGTATTTCCGCTCCGGCGGTTATCCTTGGCGTGGAGGATACCGGCGTGACCATGAATTACAGTCCGCAGGTGCGCCTCACGCTTCAAGTGACCCCTGCGGGGCGTCCGCCATTTCAGGCGGTAACGACCACCTTTGTCGGACGCGTACAAATTGGCATGGTCGTGCCCGGCGCTTCTGTGACCGTTCGCTATGATCCGAACGACACCAGCAAGGTGGCGATCGAATCCATCAATCCGCCCGCGATGAGTTCCGCAAGCATGGCGGCAGTGCAATCTGCGGTGATGGCGCAGGAGGAATATTACCAGCAGCTTCGTCAGCGCGGCGAAGAGGCGAAGGCGGTCATCCTGACTGCCGAAGATATGAACATCCGCGTGGAAGGCGGCGGCTCCATGTTCCGCTTTACATTTGATGTCACGCCGCGGGTTGGTCAGCCCTTCAAAGCAGAGACGCAAGCTGCCATTGGCGATATCGCCCGCGATAAATATGCGGTGGGCAAGACGGTCTATGTCCGTTATGACCCGTCGAACACGGCGCAGGTGGCGCTGGACCGCGCGGCATAACCCGGTTAATTTATTGCGATATGATTGGGACGCGACAATGTTCGCGTCCTTTTCAATGGATATGGAGGAAGCATGGCACGATTGATCCCCGCCGCGGAGCGCATCATCCGCGCCCGGAAGTTGATCCAACAGGCACGGAAACTACCTGCCCCCGTTGACGGTTTGGGCAAGAGCGACCTGTCCTATGTGGCAGGCGTGAAGGACTTGCTGCGTCAGGCGCGGGATATGATCAAATTCATATCCATGACGCCAAGCGCCACTGCTGAAATGAAGGAGGATGTCAAGGCGGTCTTTGCGGAGATCGAGCAGGCGGAGCGTGAGATATTAAGTTGAAATGCTCGGGATGTTGCGGGAGGAGTACAATCTGGTTCGAGTATTGTTCAATTCAAGAGATCATGGGAGTAAAACATCATGAAGAATAAACCATCAATGCTATGGGTGCTTGCCGTTGGTATTTTGTTTCTGGCTTTGCAGGGGCTTGTCAATTTGTTTGGCATCTGGGGCGCGGACGGGCAGACGCCGCTGGCAAACTACCTTTTTGTACTGCTTGCGGGCTTATTCAACGGATTGGGATTGGTCTATTTTCTGGGAAAAACGAATACGCGCCGCGGTTTTAATGCCATACTGATTGCCGCCGTGACCGCGGTTCCGTTCGCGTTGTTCGGCATGACGGTCGGCGGGCTGATCGGGGCGTTCGGGATCTTTTTCTTTGGCATCCCGCCGTTTATCTTTATTGTCGGAATCGGATATTTTTTGGGGCGTTCGCGCGCCTAAAGGGTCAGGGCGTGCCGGTTGGGACCGGTGTGGCGCCGCCTTCCACCACGATCTCAACGGTGAGTGTGTCACCAAAGAAATTCCCGTTCTCATCCGCCATGCGCCATGCGGACTGGAATGCGCCGTTCTCGCTGGGGACGACGAGTTGGACGGATAGATCCCGGATGGAGCCGGTTTGGATCGCCTCTGTCAGGGCTACCGTATTGCCCCGCATCGGGTCGCCGCCGTAGTGGCGGAAGGTGAAACCTGTCCGCCAGGCGCATCCGCCGATGTTTTGTACTTTCCACGTTTTGACGAAAACCTCGCCAGCCTTCATCACGGTCCCATCGGGGATGGTGACATCGCCAATGTACATCAGGTTGTAGCAGGGATTCGATGTAGACGTGGGTGAAGCCTCAATGGTTGCGGTGATGACGATGGGGGTATCGGTCCGCAGGATGATCGGCGTGGGAGAAGTGATGGGATTGGCGACCAGGGTTTCGGTCAGAGATGAAGCGTAGGTAGCGACAGCTTGCGTGTGGACCTGGTCAATATCAACGACAGTCTCGCCATTTTGATCGGGGGTGTTTGTCCCGCACGAAAAAAGCAAGGCTCCAACAATGAGCAGGGCTACAATGGACGCAATTCTGGTTTTCATATTGAGTACTTAATCCTGCACCAGCCATTCTTTTGCTTCGGTTTCATCATTGAAGTACATCAGGGATTGACCCGTAATGCGGGTGAGCAGGTCTCCAAGGGTGCGCTTGATGCCGGTTACGCCGAGCACGGCGGTTTTGCGGACATGGTTCTTGGTCTTGCTTGACGACTCGTTGAGGATCGGCATCAGATTCATGGTGACCTCGGTGTTGGAAAAATCGGATAACACCAGGAGCGAGTTTTCGGGCTGGCTTAATACAACGGCTTGCACCTGTTCCAATTCTTCGATGACAGATTTGTCGTTGAAGAACAAGTTGGAATAATCCTGATAAAAGATGCTTTTTCCCTTGTATTCGATCCATTTTGATTTCATGTCTAACTCCTGTCTCCTGGTGAAAGCCGATGACGTTTCGCCCGGTTATTTTCGTTTTTCCGAGTATAACGCGATTCCCGTGGCAAGTGCGCCGACGAGTTCCCATACGGCGACGCCCAGGAATTTCTGCGGCGCGATGCCTAAAAATACGATCGTGCTGAAGACGATGAATGTCAGCGTGCGGAAGGGCACGGTCCAACGGTAAAAGATCTTGACATCGTTCAGGGCGGCAAGCATGTAGTAGATGCCAATATTGAATGATGCCATGGATGAGGCTGTCATGAAGACGATGGTGTAATCGCTGGCGGCGCGTTGGGAGCGCTCGAGCACGTCAAAACCAAGAATGGAAAGCAGGATCTCAGGGCGGATCAACCCCACCAGCCCAAGCAAGAATGCCAGGATTCCGAATATGAAGATGGTCCAGCCGGATGCGTCGCGAATTTTCATTGATGTAGTCTCCTTTCGCGAAATTATACCCATAAATCTTAGACATGATAAAATAGGCAATCTATGGCAAAACACCTTGTGTTGGTGGCTGGAAATATAGGCGCTGGAAAGACAACATTGACAGAGCGCATCGGTGCGCGTCTCGGCTGGTGGACGGGGTATGAATCCGTTGCGGATAACCCGTATCTTTCCGATTTTTACGGGGATATGCATGCCTGGTCATTTCATTTGCAGATCTTTTTTCTGGGACACCGCGCGGAACAATACCTCGAAGCCGCCCGCGACGCGCGTTCCGCGATCTTGGACCGCAGTATTTACGAGGATGCGCACATTTTTGCGCGCGCCCTGCATCACATGGGCAATCTGGCGGAACGGGATTATCTCGCTTATCGCAGGCTGTTCGACGTGGTGGTCAACGGACTTCCGCGCCCCGACCTGCTGATCTATCTCAAAGCACCGGTACAGGTCTTGATGGATCGCATCCGCCGCCGTGCGCGAAATATCGAGACGGGTATCACGCCCGATTATCTCGCCCTGCTCGATTCTTTTTACGATGAATGGCTCGGCTCTTTCGACCTTTGTCCTGTTCTGACCATCCAGACAAATGACCTCGATTACGCCAATCATCCCGCCCACTTGGAACTTGTCACCCAGCGCATTCAGGATAAACTGGCTGGCAAGGAGATCGTAGACCTGACCAGACGATAGCCAATATGTCCATTAACCTTTTGTCCCGTATCCCGCTCTTTGCCGGTCTCCCCGCCCCGGAATTGGATAGTCTGATCTCCGCGTTGGATGTGCGCGAGCTGGAAGACCGTGAGATTCTCTTCCGCGAAGGCGAACCGGGCGAACATTTCTATGTTGTCGTGAGCGGCGTGCTGGAAGTGTTGATGGCGGAGGAAACACCGGAAGAACTCCTGCTCAACGTTTTGTATGAAGGCGAATACTTTGGCGAGATGAGTCTGATCACCCCGGGCGGACAACGGACTGCCAGCGTGCGCGCGCGTGGAAAATCCACGCTGCTTTCGATGAGCCGCACCCAGTTCCTCGACCTGACAAAGAAACACCCCGAACTCGCGATCTCGATGGTGCGCGTGCTCAGTCAGCGGCTGGATGCGACCAATACCGCCACCTTCCGCGACCTGACCGAGAAGAACCGTCAACTTCAAACCGCGTACGATGAGTTGAAAGCCGCGCAGGCGCAGTTGATCGAAAAAGAACGCCTAGAGCACGAACTTCAGCTTGCCGCCGACATCCAATTGAGCATCCTGCCGGATGTCCTGCCCAGTTTCGACGAATTCAGTTTCGGTGCGCGTATCCTGCCTGCCCGTCAGGTGGGAGGCGATCTCTATGACGTCTTCCCGCTCAAGGGTGACCGCGTCGGTGTTCTGATCGGGGATGTGGCGGACAAAGGCGTGCCGTCCGCGTTGTTCATGGCGCGCGCCCATGCCCTGCTCATGGCGGAAGCGGACATCGGACTCACGGCTGGCGAAGTGTTGCGGCTGGTGAACATGCACATCACGCGCCTGCAAAAATCCACGCAATTTGTCACTGTGTTGTACGGCATCCTGGATTTGAAAACCCGCGAGTTTTCCTACGCCCGCGCAGGACACGAACCGCCCTTGCTTTTGCATGCCGACGGCAGTGTCGAGCGCATCCCTCACAGCCCGGGCATGGCGCTGGGACTGTGGGAAACCATTGTGCTGGATGAACGCGCCCTCACGCTTCAACCCGGCGATACACTGCTCTTATATACCGACGGCATGACCGATTGCCGCAACCCCAAAGGCGAGCCTTTTGGGCTGGAGCGCATCAAAACGGTCTTGAGCGGGTACGCAAAAATGAACGCTCAACAGATGTGCGATCATATGCTTGATACGCTTCAAAAATATCAGGATGGCTGTAAACAGGATGATGATGTGACGCTGGTCGCGGTCACGACGCGTGCCGATTAAAAGCGAGACCTCCCAAATCGGGAGGTCTTTTTTATCCGAGTGCTTGTTCCAGATCTGCTATTAAGTCATCCACGTTTTCGATACCGACCGAAAGCCGCACTAACCCGGGGTCAACCTCCAATGTGGAGCCTTGCGTGGAGAGATGCGTCATCGCCGCAGGGACTTCAATCAGCGATTCGACGCCGCCCAATGATTCC
>CAYPHR010000225.1:0-5140 GCA_964410375.1 uncultured Anaerolinea sp.
ACAAGCCGTAATAAAAACCAATAAAAAGATGACGATTTTTTTCATGGATTCTTTTCTCTCTTATGGAATTATTTGAACAAATCGGTCAACGCCTCACGCGGACCCGCAAACTGGAACTTGAACCCAGACTCGAGCAACCGTTTGGGCTGGGAAAACCTGCCGTCCAGAATAAGGACGCTCATTTCCCCCAAAAAGGTCCTCATCAGGAAGGCGGGAACTGTAAACCAGTATGGGCGATGAAGCGCTTCTGCAAGGGTTTTATTGAACTCGGCATTGGATGTGGGTGTGGGGGCGATTAAGTTATACGCACCACTTGCGTTCTCATTCGCGATCAAGAATCGCACGGCTCCCACCCAATCTTCGATGTGGATCCACGGCATGGCTTGATCTCCAGAACCAAGCGGACCGCCAAAAAATAACCGCACAGGCAATGCCATCAAAGGGAGCAAACCGCCCCTGCCAAGCACCGGCGCCGTCCGCAGGAGAATCCTGCGCATTCCCAAGTCTTCCAGCGATTTCGTGGCATCTTCCCATTGAACCGCCAACTGCGCGAGGTAATCCTCCGCGGGCGGGGTGGACTCATCGGCGAGGTCGCCACGCAAACCATAGTAGTTGATGCCTGATTGCTGGACGAAAATGCCCGGGCGGCGGTCCGCGTTTCGGATCGCCTCAGCAAGCGCAAGTCCGGGCAGGACGCGGGAATCGTGGAAGGCGCGCTTCATCGCGGCAGTCCAGGGCCAGGAGGCGAGAGTCTTCCCCGCCAGATGGATGACCACATCCATTTCGTTGACAAGATGCCCCCAGCCCTGCGTTGTTTTTGCATCCCATTTCACCGCATGTGCACCTGCATGGACCCGCGCGCCGCGCGTCAGGATATGAACCGCATGTCCATCTGCGAGAAAGGATTTTACAAGCGCGCTCCCAAGGTAACCCGAGCCGCCTGCGATCAAAATGTTCATTTTTTCTAATACTCCTGTAACAATTCGCGCCGAAAGGCTTTTACGAATTTTTCAAACTGGATGTATAATCACGCAGATTGCCGAGAAACCATGCAAGAACCTGTACTGGTACTCAATGCAAATTTCGAGCCGATCCACGTGTGCACGACCAGGCGGGCAATTGGCTTGATCCTTGCGGGCAAAGCCGGGATGATCGCAAATGGACGCGGACACATCCGTACAATTTCAGAATTGCTACCGCGCCCGTCCGTGATCCGGCTTGCGTCGCAAGTTCATCGACCGCGCCCACGTGTCAAACTAACGCGCCGCGAAATCTTTCGCCGCGATAATTATACCTGTCAGTATTGCGGTAAACATGAGGTAAATCTGACCGTTGACCACGTCATCCCGCGCCATATGGGCGGCCAGCACATCTGGACCAACCTGGTGACGGCTTGTTCTTTTTGTAATCACCGCAAAGGCGGGCGCAAGGTGGACGAGGCACACATGCGTCTGCTGCACATCCCCAAAGAGCCGCCTGCCAATGCCGCCTATATCTTCGGCAGACACCTGAAAGACAACGGCGAGTGGGAGCCTTATATTTCGGGTTGGTAGAACTGGTTATCGCCTGAGTTCGTTTTCCCCACGCTCTCTTCCATTTTGAATATGTATTCCAAAATGGGAAAGGGCGGTTTTGTTTCAAAATTCAACGTCATGAAATCCGTCGCAAGCGCCACATCACCCTGAAACGCCGTTTTCGCCTCTGCGGCAATATCACTTTTGGTGAATTTTCCCGTTGGGTAGTGGATGAGATACAGTTTTTTTACGCCAGCCTTCTCGGCGATCTCCCCGGCTTGTTGCGCGGAAGAATGACCGGGCGACTCGCCTGTCGCCTCGTGGATCAGGATATCCACATTCTGACTCAAGCGCACAACCTCCTCGCATGGTTCCGTATCACAGGAATATGCCATGACGCGCTGGGTGTTCGGAAATTCGATCCGCAAACCTATATTGGGGATCATATGATGCACGGGAGATGCGTGTATGACAAAATCAGGGCAGGATAGCACGGGGGTCATCTCACGTATTGGCAAACGATAGAACACCACAGGAAAGAAATTGGGCCATTCCGACCAGTTATACAGCCCCATCAAGGTCTCCACGCGGTCGAGCGTGTAATGCAAGCCGTAAATATTAAGCGGTTTTTGCCTGCCCATCAGCCACATATCCATCAGCAGAAGCGGAATTCCCGAAGCGTGATCAGGGTGAAAATGCGTGACGATAATATCAGTCAATTCGTTGAAATTCAGCCCCGCTTCTTCCAACCGCAAAATGGGATTGCTGACCGAATCGACCAGCACCATGCGTTCCTGCCCCAAAATGACCATGTGTGTATTCTCACTGTGCCTTGTGGGAATCGCATTGGACGAACCTAGAATAATCACCTTGGACATACATCCATCTCCCGTAGCCTTTTTAATTACCTAATGCTCCAAGCAATATGGCAGGCGTGATGTACGCTTCGATCACCGCCGCAATTGCCAGCAGGGGTATCACCAAACCGATAAAGATCTTCGCCCAATCCGCGAACAGTTCCAGGATCACCTCGCCCATGGATTTACCCGCCTGCGGCGTGACGAGGACCGCTCCAAAATAAAGAACCACGGCGCTCCCGATCATCAAGGCGGGGATTTCGAACACGCCGTGAGGGACAACTCCCGCAAGGAACAACGGCACAGGCTGAAGCCCAAGCAGTTCGAACATGGCAAAAATACCGCCGATCAGCCCAATATTCAGCATATAGATCAGGATGCCCAGCACGCTGAAAGATACCAAACCCGCAAGAAAGATGATCGCCATAGCACGCGTGTTATTCATAAACAAGAACGGCGCGTTAATATGATCACCGATATTCGCCAGGTCGGGAAGGTCGCGGACGCGGTCCTCCAGTTCCTGCAGGTCTTCGGGAGAAGCAAGCGCAACGGTCTGCGAAACGTTCTGCATGATCCAGTCGTAGCTCAGCCACAAGCTGACAGCGGCGATCAAGACCATAAACACAAGGGCAGGCAAAATCCGTCGGAAAGCCGCGCCGAGCACATTTCCATACCAGGCTCCCAGCGAATGCGCATCTCCCACAAAATTTCTCCAAAACGTGCGCCCCATCCAGCGAATATTCAAGTTGTCGATTTCGCGTCCAAGCAGGTATTCGCGCTGGAAGTGCGCAATCCCAACCCGGATCAACAACAATGAAATGATCAATACACCCGCAACCGCCAGCCAAAGCACCTGCTCATTCCCCCAAAAAAGCATCACAGCTTCACCCTGCATCAAGATCGCGACCGGGATTACCACGAAGGATGCCAACAAATTCGCCGCCTTCACTGAAGTGGATTGTACCGAAATGACGATTGCCGCACTTACCATCAAAATAGCGTGGGCGGTCGTCAGGATCAACAATTGCACCAGGATCGAAAATGGCGGCATGTTCAGGTTCTGGCGCGACACCATGATCAAATACAATGCAATGGAAAGATAGCTAGCGACCAGCGGAGTGATCACCCCGACCAGCAGCTTGCCAAAATACAACTGCCAATCAGCGAGCGGCGCACTCAACAACGGCTCGATCGTGCCGCGCTCCTTCTCCCCCACAAACGACTCCAGCGCAACCACGAGCGAAACCGTGATCGGAAAAAAACCAATGATCATGATCGAAAACGGCACAAGCCTGTCAAGGATCAGGTTGGCATTGTACTGATTTAAAAACTCCACCGTCTGTTTTGCGAACTCGTTCATCAGAAACGGAAAACACAGCGTTAGAATCGCCATCGGAACAAGCACGCGCCAATCGCGGAACTGGTCGCGCAGTTCGCGCTTCGCCACAAGCCAGACAGGACCCAATTTACTGAACATATCCGCCCTCTTTTGCATCCGCCATCACCTTGAGATAGACCTGCTCCAGCGTGCGCATTTGCTCCTGAAACGCCATGACAGGGATGGATTTAACCGATAACTCTTTCAAAATCTGCGGATTCGCCTCCTGCGGCGCCTCCACACGGACCTTCAAACTGGTCGCAGTTTTCTCGAGCAATTCCACCCCTTGAGGCAGTTTCAGCTCGTTCACATCACATGCTTCGGAAAAAAGAATTTTGTATTCAGGCGCGCCAAGGACTTTGCGCGCCAGTTCATCCAGCGTACCCTGGATCAAGATCCGTCCGCGATAGATGATGGCGATCTTATCCGCCAGCGCCTCGACCTCATTGAGATTGTGCGAACAGATAACAATCGTTCGTTTGGATGATTTCAGACGGGCGATCTCGTCCCGCACCAGCCGCGCGGACTCGGGGTCCATTGCAGAGGTAGGCTCGTCCAACAGCAACACACCAGGATCGTGCATCATGGCGCGCGCCAATGCCAGTTTCTGGCGCATCCCTTTTGAATACTCGCCGACCCTGCGTTTTGCCGCCTCGGCAAGACCGAAATATTCGAGCAGGGTTTCACTCCGCGTCTTTCGCGCCGATGGAGACAGGCTGTACACTTGCCCAAAAAAATCAAGATATTCGACGGCGGTCATGCGCATGTACAGACCGTGTTGTTCAGTCAACACCCCCACTGAAGCGCGGACATCATACCCGTTCTTAACGACATCATATCCAGCTACGCGTGCCCATCCGCGCGAAGGCTGCAACAAAGCCGTCAACATGCGGACGGTGGTCGTCTTCCCTGCTCCGTTCTGACCCAGCAGAGCCAAGATCTGCCCAGGCTCCACGGAAAGGTTCACACCATCCACAGCCATAAAATCGTGAAATTGTTTGCTTAAGTCATGCGTTTCTATCATTATCTTTCCTTGATATTAAAGAACCTTGCTATTTCTATTTTATTACCCGCGCCTGTGGTCTTCCTTCACAAAAACCTTACAATTCCCGCGCAGGGCGATGCCGCCAGTAAAAGAAAACTGCTATAAAAACAAAGAGAATGCCGAAAAATACCTGATTCACGTTAATTCCGCTGATAAGCGCAACGTCCAGCCGCAGGAATTCGAGCAGGAAACGGACTGCAGAATAAAATGCGAGATATGCAAGGAAAATGTCCCCCGCCTTTAGGATATGCGAAAATCGGCGCGCCAGCCACAAAAGCAAAAATAAATTGACGAGATTCAGCATCACCTCGTAGGCGAACAGTGGGTGATAAAACATAACCTGTTC
>CAYPHR010000226.1:0-5130 GCA_964410375.1 uncultured Anaerolinea sp.
AAAGGGGCGCTCCGCGCAGAAGTCTTTCGGCTGGAGGGGATTGCCCCTCCCGTCCTTCGGACACCCTCCCCAAATACGACATTTCAAGTTGGGTAGGGATGCAGGATGTACAAGTCGTATTTGGAGAGGGAACTGGCGGGCGTGTGAGTGAGGTCAAGCCGGTTGGGAAGATACATTGTTCGGATAAGGAGTACATGCCATGACGATCCATAAATGGGGCGGGCTTGCATCTTTTCTAATAGCGGTGTCGTTTGTGGTCGCGTCGTGGATCTATCTGACCGGCAACTTGCATGATACCGCCGGTGTGATCGCATATCATCTGGCAGATTTTCTTTCCGGTCCCGTTCTGTCCGCCAGCCTGATCACCCTTGTGTATGTGCTTCGTGAACTTGTCGGCAGGAGCGCGTTTCGCCGCATGGATTTGGCGTTGCTGGCGGCTGTCCTTTCGGCGGCGGGCATGGCGGCAGTTGCGTTTATCCGCGCATCGAACCGCAATTATCATTTGATGCATCCCGAATTGAGTTTGGAAAATTCCACAACCGTTCTGATCGTTTGGACTACGCTTGTAACGGGCATGAATTCGTTGGGATTTCACTTTTTGGGATGGACGTATGTTTTACTTGGTTCAGCCTTTTGGACATCCCGCTTCTTTTCCCGTACCCTGCCTGTGTTGTATCTTCTGGCAGGATTTGCAGGCTGGTTCGTTTATCTATTCCAGGAACTCGAAGGTTTTGTTTTACTGCTTGGCACAATACTAGGTGTCTGGCAGGGTATTTTGCTCTTAAGGAACGACTCTCCCCGATCCATCCAGGCGGGCTGACAAAGTCTCGAAGAGCGGCGGGGACGGCGGCGAAAGGCATCAGCCCGCAGAGATCAGCAAGGATTAAAATACCGTCAGGAGAACAACAAATGAGAAAAGTCATTTTTGCGATCAACATCACAATAGACGGTTACTGCGGTCATGAAGACATGCTCCCCGACGACGATGTGCACAAGTACTTCACCGCGCTCTTGCGCGGTGCGGACGTTGAAATTTTCGGACGCAATACGTATCACTTGATGTATCCGTACTGGCATGATGTCGCGGTGAATCAATCGGAAACGGAAACGACCAACGAATTCGCACGTGTGTTCGATGCCATGCCAAAGATCGTCTTTTCAACGACAATGAAGAGCGTGGAGTGGAACAATACGACGCTCCTCCATTCGGGTCTTCGGGAAGAGATCATGAAGTTAAAACAACAGCCGGGGAAATATATTTCCATTGGCGGATTGAAGATCGCATCGCAAGCCGCACAATGGGATCTCATCGACGAGTATCATTTTGTCGTGCACCCGGTCATTGCGGGGAAAGGTCCGCGTTTGTTCGAATCGGACAAGAACCTTAAATTGGATCTTGTCGGATCAAAGACGTTCCGTTCAGGGGTTGTCGCACTGCATTATAAGAAGTAATTCCTTATGGCGCATAAAGGGGGAGGTTGTATAATTCCAAACAAGGTAGAGTTATGAGCCCAGCCCGCATGTCCCGTATCGAAGCCGCGACGCGCACCGTGCTCGCCTTCCATGACGCGCTCAACCGTCATGACGTGGCGGGCATGATGGCATTGATGAGCGAGGACTGCATCTTCGAGAACACGCATCCCGCGCCGGATGGAACGGTCTATGCAGGCAAAGAGTCCGTCACGCAATTCTGGCGGGGCTTCTTCCGCGAGTCGCCGCAGGCACAGATCGAGATCGAAGAGATCTTCGGCTTGGGCGGCAACCATTGTGTCATGCGCTGGCGTTATCACTGGGTGGATGCGGCGGGTCAGGCGGGTCACGTGCGCGGGGTGGATGTCTTCAAAGTGGAGGACGGCTTGATCCGCGAGAAGCTGTCCTATGTGAAAGGGTGAATATGAAAACCGTAGCATCCCTGTTTGACGAACAACCCGCACAATGGAATTTACGCGGCGACCCGCATCTGTGGCGGGAGATGCGCGCGCATTTCGATGACGTTCCGCTTCCCTCTTCGACCGAGGAACTGGTCGCTCTTATCCAACAGGCATTCCACACGCTGACAGGTCATTCCATCTCCGAAACGGAAATGTTCTTCACCGAACGCTACAACACCGGCGGCATGTCCAGCGGCATGATCCTCCCCGCGTTTTGGCGTGAGACGATCATCCCGTTGCTGATGAAACGCATGAAACCATGATCATCGCCGGAAAAAACGCAGAATACCGCATCCGCCTCGCTGAGAGGGAGGAGTTAACCGAATTAGGTGAAGTCGAGCGAGCGGCGGGGCAACAGTTCGCAGCGGTGGGTTTGGCGCATCTTGCAGAGCAAACCCTGCCCATCGAGAGATTGCTCGAGGCGCAGAAGCACGGTCACGTATGGGTGGTCACAACGCTGGCAGATGAAATTGTCGGTTTTGCGATGATCGAAACGGCATCCGAGCGGGTTCATCTTGAAGAAATAGACATCCTGCCAGCCCACAGCGGACAGGGTTTGGGAAGAGAGTTGATCCGCGCCATCCAGGCGTGGGCTGTCCCGGCAGGCTTCAAAGCCATGAGCTTGTCCACGTTCAGGGATGTCCCATGGAATGCGCCGTATTATGAGCGTCTCGGCTTTCGGATACTCCCGGAAAAGGAATGGTCAAGGGAGTTTGTTGAGCTTCGCGCGGCGGAAGCGCATGCTGGACTGCCGGTCGAGCGCCGCGTCATCATGTGGAAAGACCTGTAAACTTCCATATAGTCTATCAAATCTAATACATCTCTTACGCCTTGTTGATAATCCGCCGATGCGGCGTTTGTTATAATGCTCCCATTGGTAATCGTAGGGACGGAGCGTCGCTCCGCCCCTACAGGAGAAAACCCTATGATGCGATTTGACCGATTTACCGAGAGAGCACAAGAAGCCGCCCAGCGCGCCGCGGAGATCATCCAGCGCTACGGGCACAACCAGATAGACACCGAACACATCCTGCTGGCGTTGATCGAACAGCCCGGCGGGGTGATTCCCCAGATCCTTGAGAAACTGAACGTCAGCGCCGAGGCATTGACCGAGCGGCTCGACGCCACCCTGCGCGCCAGCCCGAAAGCCAACATCTTCGGCGGCGGCGCGGGACAGATCTTCATCACGCCGCGCGTCAAGCGGATCATCGACCTTGCCAACGAGGAAGCGAACCGCCTGAAAGACGAATACATTTCCACCGAACACATTTTTCTGGCGATCCTGACCGAGCGCAACACCCCTGCTGCGCGGATTTTGGAATCCGCCGGACTGACGCGCGACCGCGTCTACGACGCCATTCAAGACCTGCGCGGCGGACAGCGCGTCACCGATCCGCAAGCCGAGACGAAATACCGCACGCTCGAAAAATACTCGCGCGACCTGACCCAACTGGCCCGCGAAGGCAAACTTGACCCGGTCATCGGGCGCGATAACGAGATTTTGCGTCTGATCCAGATCCTTTCCCGCCGCACGAAGAACAACCCCGTGTTGATCGGTGAGGCAGGTGTCGGCAAGACTGCCATCGCCGAAGGACTTGCACAGAAGATCGCCACGAACGACGTGCCGGAGATCCTCTCAGGCAAGAGAGTGGTGGCGCTCGATCTGGGCGCGATGATCGCCGGGTCCAGGTTCCGAGGCGAGTTCGAGGAACGTCTCAAAGCCGTGATGGAGGAAGTCCAGCGCGCGAAGGGCGACGTGATCCTGATGATCGACGAGTTGCACACCGTCGTCGGAGCAGGAGCAGCCCAGGGCGCGATGGATGCGAGCAATATGCTCAAGCCTGCGCTGGCGCGCGGTGAACTCCAGTGTATCGGCGCGACCACGCTGGACGAATTCCACAAACACATCGAAAAAGACGCCGCGCTCGAACGCCGCTTCGCACCCATCTATGTGGACGAGCCAAGCGTGGAAGATACCATCAAGATGCTGCACGGTTTGCGCGACCGTTACGAAGCGCATCACAAGGTCCGGTTCGCGGATGATGCGCTCGAAGCCGCCGCCCGCCTTGCCGACCGCTACGTCACCGACCGGCACCTGCCCGACAAAGCCATCGACCTGATGGACGAAGCCGCCGCGAAATTGCGCGTGGCGCTCTATTCCATGCCGCCCGATCTCAAGGCGATGAAGACCGAAATTGACAAGCTTCACGCCGAGGAAGAGCAGGCGGGTCTCGAACGCGATTACGAACGCGCCGCGCAAAAGAAAGCCGAACGCTTGCGCCTCGAACAGGAATATTCCACCAACCGCGACAAATGGGAATCCGAACACCAGTTGGATGAAGTGGTGGATGTGGATGACATCGCCTCGGTCGTCCATCAGTGGACGGGCATTCCGTTGACCCAAATGATGGAATCCGAATCCGAAAAACTCCTGCAAATGGAAGCGCGTCTGCACGAGCGCATCATCGGACAGGACGAAGCCATCCATGCCATCTCGGACGCCATCCGCCGCGCGCGCTCCGGTCTCAAAGACCCCGCGCGTCCCATCGGTTCGTTCATCTTCATCGGTCCGTCCGGCGTCGGCAAGACCGAGTTGGCGAAAGCGCTTGCCTGGTTCATGTTCGACGATGAAGACGCGCTTGTCCGCATCGATATGTCCGAGTATCGCGAACAGCACACGGTCAGCCGTCTCTTCGGCGCGCCTCCGGGATATGTCGGCTATGAAGAGGGCGGTCAACTGACCGAAGCCGTCCGCCGCAGACCGTACCGCGTCCTGCTCTTCGACGAGATAGAGAAGGCGCACCCGGAAGTGTGGAACGCGCTCCTGCAGATCCTCGATGACGGACGCATGACCGACGGTCAAGGCAATGTGGTGGACTTCCGCAACACGGTTCTGATCATGACCTCGAACCTGGGCACCGAATACGTGAGAAAGGGCGGCACCCTCGGCTTTTTACCGCAGAAATCCGATGACTCAGACCGCGATGCGCACGCCAAGATCGAAAAGGCGCTCAAGGATGCCTTCCGCCCCGAGTTCCTCAACCGCATCGACGAGATCATCATGTTCTCGCCGCTCTCCATCGAGCAAATGGAAGAGATCGTCGTCCTGCAAATGAAGGAAGTACAGGACCGCCTCAACGAACATAACATCCACGTGGAATTGACCGATGCCGCACGCGCCTGGATCGCCAAGGAAGGT
>CAYPHR010000227.1:0-5127 GCA_964410375.1 uncultured Anaerolinea sp.
CAGATCGCGATGACCTGCTCGCGCGTGTAAGCGGAAATCCAAATTTTTTTGACGAATTCATTATTCAAGAATATGTTGAGGGAGATGATATTGATTGTAGTACCTTTTGCCGGGATGGAAAAATTTTAGCGTACACTACGCAAAAAGGGCTATATGTTGATCCTGAAAGTTATTTGCCCATGGAAGCTGTTGAGTTCATTCATCACCCTGAGGTACTTGGGGTTGCTGAGAAACTTGTGTCAACCCTTGGGTGGAATGGCATTGCCCATGTCGATACACGTGTTCGGAAATCGGATGGTTCCATTGACATTATTGAGATTAACACACGGTTTTGGGGGAGTTTGGAAGGGTCTCTGTACGCTGGGGTTAACTTCCCGTATATTGCATGTCTAGCAAGTCTTGGGAGAACATTCCCGATGCCGGCATATCGCGATTCAAAATATATGAGCGCTTTTACTGCTGTTCGAAGGATGATGAAACGAAAGCCGGTTGTGAATCTATTTACCGAGACGAACCTGCGTTCACACTTAAGAGACCCTCTGCCAGTAATTATGCGTCTAATGGGTTCGAGTAATTAGAATCTGTAATCTTTTGCAGCCAGCTGGTGAAGATAGATCCATGATTAACTGATTTTATTGTTGCATAAGGAGCACGTCATGGCTGGACAGCCGTACTTCCAATGGCAGAACGAGTTCTTGTGCAAGACCATTTATCCCATGCGGATGCAGAAGTTGCGGGATTTTTTGGCGTACTACAAGGAAATAGATTTGTGGGCGGAGTATAAACTCAAGAACATTGCCAATCTGAAGGATGATGTGCAAGCCTATGAAAGCGGATTGGAATCCGCGCGCCTGCTGGAATTCAAGCGGTATTCCGCCCTGAAAAGTTACTTCATGACGGCGGATGTGAAGGGGTTTTTCGTCAAATACAAGCCCATCGAAGAGACTGCGCTGGCAGAGATCCAAAAGATCCACCAGCTATTCATCGCATCCTGGCCCAAGGACATTCGCGGCGAGCGGAGTTTCATCCTGATGCGGATCAACGCCCTCAAAACGCAGATGGGGTTCCTGAAAGACCGCATCAACTATCTTCAGCGACGCCTGGCGGGAATGGCGCTCAACCATCCCAGCCGCCCGAAGGATGAGGATGAATTGCGCCTGAAGGAGGGGTCCGCCCTGCCGATGCTGTTGGATGAGATGGATAAACTGCGTGATTTCAACGATACTTACGACAAGGTCGAAGCGCCGAAACTGGAATGGTACCGGCTTGCCAGAGCCGACCCGAACTTCAAAGTATCGGAGGAGGAATTCCTCGCGAATTACAAATCGAAGAATCCCGTCACCGTCAGGGACATTGTCCGCTGGAAGGTGGATGAATACCGGAAGTCACTGGAGGGGAAAAGCCAATATCAACTGCTAGAGGAGATCCGCCAGCGCTTCGAGAAAGAGCCGCAGCGTTTCCCGCATTGGCTGCAATACATGGTCGTCCACTTTTCAGGGATGCGCTATGCATCCGCGCATGGTTCATGGGCGGACCCGAAAGACCTGCTGGCACAATTGCGGCTTGCCGAGGTCAAGCAGGAACAACTCGCCCTCAGTGATGCGGATGTGGCGGCGAAATGCGAAGAAAAACTCAGGCAATATGACCCTTCACATACCGGCAGCAAGCCAAAGCTGGCGACCGCCGCCGAAAAGATCTGGAAGGACAGGATCGCCATGCATATGCAGGGCGTCAAAGCCCGCGGACCGCAGTCGCGGCGTAACGGCTTGACCGGTCTGACGGCGGAAGAGATCCGGTATGAGTACATGTCCATGACGACCGAACAGGCTCTGGCGAAGTTGGAGGCGATGAAGGATCAGTTTCCGGGTTGGGCTTGGAAGTGGATTGTCCGGCTTACGCCCCTGCGTGTCAAATATGTCAATGACCTGAATTGGGAAAAACTCACGCCCGAGGAGGAGACGGCGCGTGCGGCAAACCCGTCACTCAGCCGGATACTCGGCGACTGGCAGACCAGGCACACGGTCGGCTGGCGGGACGAGCACGGACGCTCGCGTGAACTGATCGTCTCGCGCGCGGTGTGCAATGAGACCGCCGAACACATCCAGCACATGCGCGGAAATCTTCCGCCCGGCGGTCTGACGCCCAAACCGAGTTGGTATGTCAAACTTGAAAAGGACAACCCCGCCGCGTTTTACGTCAAACCGAAAGCCGCCGCCGACTATAAGCAAGGCGCGAGCATTTTCTGGCTGCGATTTGTTGACAGCGAACCGAACGCCTGGCAGGTCGCGAGACCGATCGCGACCAAGGACGGCGAAGGATTGCTCCCGAAGGAATTTCTTGGCAACCGTCCGCAGAAGAAAGATGCGCCGCCGCCCTGGCAGTACAAGCCCGGCAACGTCACCATGCGCACGCGCACCATCATCAACGCCAACAAACAAAAAGTCGTGCAAAACCAATGGCTGAGATGGATCCACGAAGCCACCATCATCGAAGTTGCCGACACCGCCGACGGTACCTACGTGTACACCTTCGAAACATCCCTGCCCAGCGACGACCGCGGCACGTCCTGCCTCGGCGTGTTCCGCAACACGCTCACTTGGAACCTCTCCGACGGAACCGAAGACAACTACAACCGCTCGTTCATCGGCTATGTCCCCGAAAACCAGATTCCCGCTGAACAACTCAAGGCAATGTTGGACTGGAACAAGATCTTGATGAAGTAAACAGATCGCCACAGGCGCTGCGGTTCATCCATGTCACTCCGCAACATTACCCTCCTCCAAAAAGTCATCGTCACCGGCTTGGGCATCGGCTTCACAGGTTTGTGTGCGCTCTTTGCCTATGCTGTCATCGTCGTTGCCAACGAACCGTTGGAGCGGGGAACACCGACGCCCGCGCTGGTCTTCCCTCCCTTGGAGACTCCCACGCTCACGCTTGCGGACATCCCCACAGAGTTTGCCACGCTTCCCCCGACCTTTGAACTGCCCACTCCGACCGAATTCATCCCCACGCCCCAGCCAACCTACAACGACGCCTCGCCGCCAAGCGGGAAGATCGCTTTTGCTTGTTACATCCAGCAAATTGACCAGATCTGCCTGCTCAACGCGGACGGGAGCGGACGCAAACAACTCACCAGCCTCAGCGCCACGACGTTCTATCCGTCCGTTTCGCCCGACGGTCAGACCATCTTCTTCTCCTCGCGCGACAGCGGAAATTTTGAGATCTATTCGATTGACATCAACGGGAACAATCTGAAGAAACTGACGAACGGCATCGGTTCGCTCTACGCGCCTGAAATGTCCCCGAACGGCGAGTGGGTCATCTTCACCAACGGCAATAGCGGACTGTGGCTGATGCGCCCCGACGGCAGGAATCCCCGCGCGTTGACCAATCGCAACGACATCGACCCGACCTGGTCGCCGGACGGCTCGATGATCGCCTTTGCCTCCTCGCGTTCAGGCGCGCGCCAGCTCTTCGTCATGAACGCGGATGGGACGGACGTCCAACAGGTCACAGACCTGAACAATATGGGCGGGCGCAATACCTGGTCGCCGGATGGCAGTCAACTCGCCTTCTACCGCGGACCGCGCGGCGACCGCAATATCTACATCATCAACATCGACGGTACGGGCTTGGTCAGGCTCACGAACGGCGGCGACAATCTCGCCCCGTCCTGGTCACCGGACGGGGAATGGATCACGTTCACCTCCTACCGCGACGGCAACAACGAACTCTATATCATGCGTCCCGACGGCACGGACGTGAGGAGACTGACGAACAGTCCCATTTCTGATTGGCAGCCGAGGTGGGGACCGTAATCACGGCGTTCCCAGCACCACCGCAATATAATCCCCATACGAACCGTTGGAAAAATACGCGTACCCCACGCCCATTTCCGTCGTGCGCGCTTTCAGGATGGCGTCGCGGTGGATCTGGTCGTTCATCCACCACATCATTGCCGCCTGCGGACCGCCTCCGCCGTAGATGATCTCCTCCACAAATGAAGGCGAGTATCCCGTTGCCAGCACCCGCGCGCGGATGGAGGATCCGTTCGAGCCGGTGTGGCTGATCATGCTGTTGCATGCCATGTCCGCGGCGTGTGCCTGGGCGGCGCTCGCCAAAAAGGAATTGATGCTCAAAGCAGGCAAGCCCGCCTTGGCACGTTCCGCATTGATGAGCGAAGCGATCTGTTCGACATAACCGGCGTTCTGGCTGTAATTGCAGTTCCCGCCGCCGGTGCCGGGAGGCGTGCTGCCCGTGTTCCCGCCTCCACCGCCGGAACTGGTCGGCTGGGGAACCGTCCCGCCGCTGCCGACAGTGATCTTCACCCAAAAGGTCTTCTCGATGCCGATCGGCACGTCCCCGCCGTTCAGGTCGTTGAGCGTAAAGTATCCCGTGTACGAGCCGTTCGCGCTCGGCGCGGTCAGATCCACTGAAACGAGGGCATTGGTCTTCGGCAGCGTATCAGGGATCGGCGCGGAGAGAGGCGCGTTCATCTGGTCTCCGGCGGCGAACTTGAGCGTGTATCCGATCCACGGGCAGGTCCCCGTGTTGACGAATTCCCACGTCTTCGTGAAGGTTTCGCCCGGGTTCACGCGCGTTCCGTCTTGAATGGTCACATCGCGCAACAGTACCGCGCTGTTCGTGCAGTTGGGCGGCATGGTGACGGAGAGGGTGGGCGTCAGCGTGATCTCAGGCGTGGGCGTGATGGTGGGCGGCACGTAGACGATTTGGGTTGGCGGCAATGTTGCGGTGACGAATCCTTCGGGCGCCGGCGTGGGCGCATCGCCGACCTGCACGGAAATGCAGGAGGCAAGAAGGGTGGCGATCAGGAGAAAAAGGACTGTTTTTTTCATTGTATAAATTTTTGGATCAGAACATCATCAACTGCCCTGTGGATTTCTCCACCGGGTCGCTGGCGATCTGCTCTTCGAACGTTTCCCGCGTCAATATCGGGACCTCAGCCAGGCTTCTCACCAGACGATATTTCATCAACTTGCGCGTTTTCAATCGCCCCTTGAGCAACGGATCGCGCTCCTGTTTATATGCGACCAGCGCCGCGCGCCCGCCGGGAATAACGATTACGGTTTGTTCGGCGCTGGCGTCCAGCGCGCGGTGGACCAGCGC
>CAYPHR010000228.1:0-5119 GCA_964410375.1 uncultured Anaerolinea sp.
AAAAATCGGCATGTTCGATGAGACCTTGCTCTCGAACGAGGATTACGAGTTCAATACGCGCGTGCGCGAGGCGGGAGGAACGGTCTGGCTGGATCCGTCCATCCGCACGGTTTATTTTTCGCGCAGTACGCTTGACGCGCTGGCGGCGCAATACTGGCGTTATGGGTTTTGGAAACTCAAAATGCTGAAGCGTTATCCGCACACGCTGCGCTGGCGGCAGGCGCTTCCGCCGGTTTTTGTGCTCAGCCTGCTCGCGCTGATTGTGTTATCCTTATGGCGGAGTTTTTTTGGCTGGCTCCTTTTATTGCAATTATTGGTTTATTTTGGTGTGTTGGGGACGGCTGGGTTTAAACTGGCACTTGTAAAAAAGAAAGGATATCTTTTGTGGGGATTGCCGCTCGCGATTTCCACCATGCACTTTGCGTGGGGTTCAGGCTTTTTATGGAGCGGCATTGTGAACCTATTGAAGAAAAATGGCTGATATTTACAGACCTTCCCTGCGATTGCGACCCGGCGAACAGCGTTTTATTTTGCTGCTGGGCGATTTTATCGCTTCCGTGGGCGCAACGGCAGGCGCGATCTTTTTTTGGTATCAATATTCGCTCTACCGCCTGATCGAGAGCGGCATATCGCCTGGCAGGGCGGAGCGCCTGATCCAGGTCGAAGTCCCCTTGTGGTTTTACATCCTGCCGCTGGTGTGGTTGGTGTTGATGGTGGAGTCCTACGATCCGCACGCCGCCGCCAACTGGCTCAGGACATTGCGCGGGATCGCAGTCGCTCCCATTGTGGGGCTGCTTGGATACTCCCTGCTGTTCATCTTCATCGAAGAACCGAATTCGCTCCCGCGTATCGCCGTGGGAGCCTTCCTTGTGCTCGCCTCCATCCTGACTTTGATCTGGCGCGCCATCTATATCCGACTCTACACCTCGTCCGGTTTGATGCGCCGCGTCCTGTTCGTGGGCGCAGGCAAAGCAGGGCGTTCCCTTGCGGACGTGTACCGCAAGATCAATCCGCCGCCGTTCCTGCTGATCGGCTTCATCGACGATGACCCCGCCAAGAGGGGAAAATCCTATAATGGGTTTGCCGTGTTGGGCGATAGTGAGCATCTGCTGGATATCGTGGAGGATTACCGCATCTCGGATGTGGTGGTGGCGATTAACGGGGAGATCAAAGGCGAAACGTTCCAGACCATTTTGGATGTTCAGGAGAGCGGCGTGGAAGTGATGCGCATGCCGATCATGTACGAAGAACTGACCCAGCGTGTGCCGATCGAGCATCTCGAAGCGGACTGGGTGATCCGTTCCTTCGTGGATCAGGTGCGCGTCAGCGGCGCGTATGAGCTGTTCAAGCGTTTGATGGACATCGTCGGCGGCATTGCAGGAACGTTGATCTTTCTATTGCTTTTTCCATTTGTTTCACTTGCCATCATTATCGAGACCGGATTTCCCGTTTTTTATTCCCAGCCGCGCTTGGGCAAGGGAGCAAAGACATTTAACATCCTGAAATTCCGCACCATGAAGCAGGACGCGGAGGCGAACGGGGAGCCGAAGGTCGCACTGGAGAACGATCCGCGTGTGACGAGGGTCGGGAATTTCCTGCGACGTACGCGTTTGGACGAAATGCCGCAATTTTTGAGCGTTTTACAGGGAGAAATGAGTATGGTGGGTCCGCGCGCGGAGCGCCCGGAGTTGGTGGCGGAGTATCAGAGGCAGATCCCATTTTATAGGGCTAGGCTATTGGTAAAACCCGGGCTCACCGGCTGGGCGCAGATCAATTATGGATATGTCGCTACGGTCAAGGAGACGATCGTCAAGCTCGAGTATGATCTTTACTATATCAAACACCGTACCCTCAGCATGGACTTTAGCATCGTGCTGCGGACGATCGGTACTGTATTACGGAGAACCGGGAGATAACGTATGAGATATTTGGTCACTGGTGGAGCTGGTTTTATCGGTTCACATATTTCGCGTGAACTTTTGACGCGCGGACATTCTGTCCGTGTTTTCGACAATTTTTCTTCGGGAAAGCGCGAGAACCTTCAAGGTTTGGATGTGGAGATCGTGGAAGGCGATCTGCGCGATGCGGATGCGGTCGCGCAGGCTGTCAAAGGCATGGACGTCGTCTTTCACGAGGCGGCGTTCGTCTCGGTTCCCGAATCCATGGAAAAGCCGCAGGAATGTTTCGATGTCAACGTGACGGGGACGTCTGGGTTGTTCGAAGCCGCTCGCAGGGCAGGGGTGAGGCGCGTGGTCGTTGCATCCAGCGCGGCAGTGTATGGCGACTCGGAGGATTATCCGCTTTCGGAGGATACGCCGCTTCGTCAATTATCGCCCTACGCCGTCTCTAAACGGGTGGACGAACTCTACGCGGAATTGTTCACGGGGCAGTTCGGCTTGGAAGTTGTTGCGCTGCGGTATTTCAATGTGTATGGTCCGCGCCAGCGGCCTGACTCGATGTATGCCGCTGCGGTGCCGATCTTCATCCGCCGCATGTTGGATGACAAGCCGATCACCATCTTTGGCGATGGCGGTCAGAGCCGCGACCTGGTCAATGTGCGTGATGTGGTGCAGGCGAATTTGCTTGCGTCCGAACATCCCGCCGCGCCGGGGCAGATCTTCAATGTCTGCACGGGAGTCGAGACCCGGCTTTTGGATTTGCTCGATATCCTTTACGAGATATTTCCGAATGCGCCCAAGCATGTCCATGCCGACCCGCGCCCGGGTGATATCTACCGTTCCATTGGCACGCCGAAGAAGATCATGGATGCCCTCGGATTCAAACCGCAAGTCTCTTTGGTGGATGGATTGTATGAAGCGGTGGAAGCCATGCGAAACTCTGGTGGTTGAATGCCCTGCGTGATTTTCGCGGGGCGTATTGAAACCACCGATTACTTGACCATCGTTTTTTACTGCTATCGAATATCCATTCACTAATCTCCCTACTCCCATGTCCTCCCGCCCTCACGTCCGCAACCGCTTTGTCTTGATCGGTGACATTGCCCTCATCATCGTCTCGGTGCTGGGGAGTTTCGCCTTGCGTTTGGATGCGAGGGAGCTGCCGTATTACTTCCCCGCCGCACTTGTCATGTGCGCAGTGGCTTTGACGGTCAAGATTCCGGTCTATTATTCTTTCGGACTGTATCGTCGTTTGTGGGTGTATGCCAGCACGAACGAACTGCGTCTCATCATTGTGGCAGTGACCACCGCTTCCGTGCTGACCGGCGGTTTGATGCTCGTCTTCATCAGTCTCGGCTGGATCCAACCCGGCATGCCCCGCTCCGCCCTCGGCATTGACTGGCTGATTTCGCTCATCCTCATCGGCGGATCGCGCTTCGTTCTGCGGATTTTGGCGGAACAATCCGTGGCGCAGACCAAGGATAAGACCCGCCGCGCGCTCGTCCTCGGGGCGGGTGACGCGGGGGCGCTCGTCGTCCGCGAGTTGCAGAAATCATCATCCCTGAATCTCACCCCGGTCGGTTTTCTGGATGACGATCCTGCGAAGCAAAATCACCAGATCTACGGTGTTTCGGTCATTGGCAAAATTGACCAGTTCGAGAACACCCTCGACACCCAACAAGTGGACGAAGTCATCATCGCCATCCCTGCCGCGCCCGGGCGGATCATCCGCCTTGTCAATGAAGCCTGCCGAAAGCGCGGGATTCCCTCGCGCATCATCCCCGGCTTTTATGAGTTGATTGGCGGCAAGGTCAGCGTCAACCGCCTGCGCGAAGTGGACATCACCGACCTGCTGCGCCGCGAGCCTGCAAAAATTGACGACCATCTGATCGGGTCCATTTTTGGCGGCAAGCGTGTATTGGTCACAGGGGCGGGCGGTTCCATCGGGCGCGAGATCTGCCGTCAGATTGCGCGCTGGAATCCCACCGAACTTATCCTGCTTGGACATGGGGAAAACAGCATCTTTGAGTCCTTGATGGAGCTCAAGGATGATTTTCCGACACTCAACATCCAGGCAGTCATCGCCGATGTCCGCGACCTGAACCGCATGGAGAAGGTTTTTGCCCGATACCAACCGCAGGTCGTCTTCCACGCGGCGGCGCACAAACATGTTCCGCTGATGGAAGCTAATGTTGAGGAAGCGGTCACGAATAACGTGATCGGCACGCGGAATGTTGTCGATGCGGCAACCAAACATAACGTCGAAAGATTCGTGTTGATCTCCACCGATAAAGCCGTGCGTCCGATGAGCGTCATGGGCGCCACCAAACGTCTTGCCGAAATGGTCGTCCTTGATGCCGCCCAGCGTGGGAGCCTGCTGTATTCGGTCGTCCGCTTTGGCAACGTGCTCGGCAGCCGCGGCAGCGTCGTTCCCCTTTTCAAAAAACAGATCGCGCGCGGCGGTCCCATCACGCTCACGCATCCTGATATGCAGCGCTATTTCATGACCATCCCGGAAGCCGTGCACCTCGTGCTGCAAGCCGCTTCCATGGGAACGGGCGGCGAAGTCTTCATGCTCAATATGGGCGAGCAGGTGCGCATCCTTGACCTTGCCGAAGACCTCATCCGCCTTTCGGGCCTCGAACCCTACCGCGATATCGACATTCACTTTACCGGCGCGCGTCCCGGTGACAAACTGCGGGAAGATCTTCTCGAAGATGGCGTGGACTTCGAGCGCACCGAACATCCCGAAATCTTCCGCATGTCGAAGGAAGAACACGTGGACGGCGCTTCGCTTGCCGAAACCATTAACCAACTCGCCGACCTTGCGCATCATTCCCGGACCGACGACCTGGTCCAAACTATCAACCATTTTCTCCCCTCAAGTTCTGTGAAAAAAATGTAGGCTCGTTACATTACGAAACGACAATAATGACCGAAGTGACCCTTACCGAGTGGAATAGTTTTTTGACGAAGTTCCCGAACGCGCATCTCTTACAGATGGGTGAATGGGGCGAATTAAAAAAAGGATTTGGATGGAAACCCGTCCGCTTCATCCTCGACGGGGAAGTTGGCGCTCAAATCCTCTTCCGCCGCCTGCCTTTGGGCTTGACTCTCGGCTACATGCCGAAGCCCGTTGACGGTGGACAATGGACGGCTGATAGTGATAAATTCTGGCATGAAGTAGATCTCATTTGCAAAAGGAATCGCGCCGTTTTCCT
>CAYPHR010000229.1:0-5111 GCA_964410375.1 uncultured Anaerolinea sp.
ATATCCAACGGCGACCAGCGGCGCGCATTGTCGCGGGAGGGGTCGTAAAGGACGTGACCTTGTTGGATACAAGCTCGGATGAGGCGCTCAATAACAGGATTGATGCGGCCTATCAATCGAAATACGGAAAATATGGCGCGGATTATGTTCCCCCAATGGTCGCCCCACAAGCGCGGGCAACTACACGGAAACTGGTGCCGTCTGAATGAGGAAGCCGAGAAAGAATGCCAAATCGTGAGGATATAAAGGGAAGCGAGTAAGATCATGGACACCAGCGACAAGAACGCGGGCACAAATGCGGTTCCTCGGATTCCTCTCAACGACGGAACAACGATTCCACAATTAGGATTCGGGACACTGAACGTCCCACCAGATCGCAATCCTACGCCCGAAAACACCGCCAAAACGGCTGAGATCGTCAGTCAGGTAATTCAGATTGGATACCGCTTCATCGATACCGCGCAGATGTACGGGAATGAAAAAGGCGTGGGCGATGGGATTGCGGCATCGGGGGTGCCCCGCGAAGAGCTGTATATCTCTACCAAGATCGGGAATGGCAATCACCGCCCTGATGCCGTCCGGCGTTCATTTGACGAGAGCCTTGAAAAGCTGGGGCTTAGCTATCTTGATCTTCTTCTCATGCACTGGCCGCTGCCGACCCTGTATGATGGAGATTTTGTTTCAACGTGGAAGGCGATGGCGGAGCTTGCCGCTTCGGGGCGAGTGCGCAGCATTGGGGTGTCCAATTTTGAGCCTGCGCATCTTGACCGTATCGTGAATGAGACCGGCGTCATCCCGGTGGTGAACCAGATTGAAGTTCATCCCGGTTTTAATAACGGTGCAGCGGTCAAAGCTTCCATCCGTTATGGCATTGCTGTTGAGGCCTGGAGTCCGCTGGGTCAGGGCAAGATTTCAGAGAAGCCGGTCATCCAACGCATTGCTAATGCCTACGGGAAAACCTACGCCCAAACCGTCCTGCGGTGGCATATCCAACACGGGTATATCATCTTCCCGAAATCGATGCATCGTGAACGGATGGAAGAGAATCTCCATATTTTTGATTTCGCCTTGTCTGCCGAAGAGGTTGCCTCCATTGATGCCCTCGACGAAGGCGAAGCCGGGCGAGTTGGCCCGAACCCAAACACCTTTGACTGGTTACCGGCATAAACTGAAGTGCCGTCACCCTATAAAGAAAGATGGAACAACCATGAAAAACAGAAGTCCCCTTATCCGCCTGAACAACGGTGTCGAGATGCCGGCCCTCGGTTTCGGCGTTTTCCGCGCTTCGCAAGAGCAAACAGCAGACGCGGTCGAGACAGCGCTTGCCACTGGCTACCAGCTTATTGACACCGCAGCCGCCTATAACAACGAGCGGCAGGTTGGCGAAGGCATCCGCCGCTCAGGAATCGACCGCGGCCAGATCTTCATCACCACGAAGTTGTGGGTTGCCGACTACGGCTACGAACCGGCACTCCGCGCGTTCGATGCCAGCCTGCGCCGGCTCGGCGTTGATTATATTGACCTATACCTGCTGCACTGGCCTGTGCCTACAGACTTCGACATGACGCTGGGGGCGTACAGGGCAGCCGAGAAGATGCTTGCGGACGGGCGCGCACGCGCAATCGGCGTCTCGAACTTCCAGCCGCAGCACCTGGAGAATCTGTTGCAGCAAACCGCTGTCGTTCCGGCGGTCAACCAGGTCGAGCTGCACCCGTATTTCACCGAGCAAGCGGTTCGAAAGACGAACGAGCGCTACGGCATTGTCACGCAGGCATGGTCACCAATCGGCGGCATCTACAGCCTTAATCAGGAAACCGGCATCACGACGAAGCTGCTTGAGAACCCGGTCATCGTTGAACTCGCCGCGAAACACGGAAAGACACCAGCGCAGGTGATCCTCCGCTGGCATCTTGATCACGGCTTCTCCGCGATCCCGAAATCAGTGACGCCGAGCCGGATTGTCGAGAACTTCGATGTCTTCGATTTCGCGCTCAATCCAACCGAGATCGCCGCGATTGACGCGCTCGACACCGGTATTCGCGCGGGCGCTGACCCGGAAAAGTTCGACAAGAACACCTATCCGACCACCGTTGAAGATTAGTGAGCGAATCACAGACTCTGGAAAAACAATGAGACCCCGACTGATTTGCCACATGACCAGCAGCGTTGATGGCCGCGCGCTCGTGCCTCTCTGGCACCCCGCTGATGTCGTCCCGGAGGGGCTGTGGGAAACCGCCCGGGCGCGGCTCAGCGCCGACGCCTCCATCATGGGCCGCGTCACCGCGCTGGAATACACGCTGGGCACTTCCCCCTACCCGGAAACGACTGAAACAGTCGAACGCGTGGATCATCTGCCTGAACCTGGCTTGGGCAAGTACCAGATCGCCATTGATCCGGGCGGCTCTTTGGTTTGGGGGCGCAGCGACATTGACGGCGCAGCAATCATCGTAGTGGTGGTTGAATCTACCAGCGACCGCTACCTCGCGGGGCTGCGCGCCGAGGGCGTTCACTACCTCTTCGCTGGCGCCAGCGAGATTGACCTCGGCCTCGTGCTTGACAAGCTCGGCAGCCTCGGCATCCAGCGCTTGTACCTCGACGGCGGGCCTGCTACGAGCGGGCGCTTCCTGCATGCAGGGCTGATCGACGAAATCAGCCTCCTGCTGCTGCCCGCGCTCGATGGATATACCGGCGCCCCAGCCATTTTCGAGTACAAGGGCGAACGCGACAAACCGCCGTTTCCTGTCACGAAGCTGAAGCTCACGTCAAGTGAGGTACTCGACGGCGGGGTGCTGTGGCTTCGGTACGAACTCGACAACATTCGCCAGTGATTTACTCACGGCGCGGCTCTTGAAATGTTCGAGGTGAAACCATGAACATATCATTCCAGGATAAGGTTGCCTTTGTAACGGGCGGCGCCGAAGGCATTGGCTTTGCGACGGCTCAGGCATTCGCCGAAGCTGGCGCGGCTGTAGCCATCGCTGGCATCCACGAAGATACTGTCAAGGCGGCAGCAGACAGGCTGACCAAAGCGGGATATCAGGCGTTGGGTCTGCAATGTGATGTCTCGGACGAGGCGCAAGTTGCGGCGGCAATCGCCGAGACGGTATCCGTATTCGGGAGTCTCGACGCTGCCTACAATAACGCCGGCATTCATGCGCCCAGTGTCGAAACAGCCGATGCCCTAGCCGAAGATTTTGATCGTGTGATCGCAGTCAACCTGCGCGGGGTCTGGGCCTGTATGAAGCACGAACTTCGCCAGATGCGCAAGCAGGGCAGTGGCGTAATCGTCAACTGCTCATCCCAGAGCGGTCTGGTCGGCATCGCCGGGCTTGGAGCCTATACGGCATCCAAGCACGGCGTGATCGGGCTGACCAAGGCCGCCGCGCTCGAATATGCACGCAGCGGCATACGCATCAACGCGATCTGCCCCGGCACCGTGGATACCCCGATGGTCGCAAAAGCAAAGCTTGACCATCCAGTGCGCATACAGGCGGTCATTGACAACATCCCACTTGGCCGCATGGGGACGCCAGAGGAGATCGCCTCAGCCGTCCTATGGCTTTGCAGTCCGGGTGCCGGATTCATGATCGGGCAAGTCGTTGCCCCCGACGGCGGATACGCGGCTCAGTGAGCGCGCATGAAGCAAATATACGAATGAAATGAGAGGAGAATGAACCATGTCTAAACAACAGCCTACGACAGACGATATCAGGGCTTTCGCGCCCAAATTGATGGAACTAACCGATGAGGTACTCTTCGGTGATGTTTGGGAACGTCCGGGATTATCCAAGCGCGATCGCAGCTTGATTACCGTCGCAGCCCTGACCGCGCTTTATCGGACGAATGAGCTGCCATTTCATATCGTTCGTGCCCGTGAGAACGGAGTCAGTAAAGACGAACTGGTCGAATTGTTTACTCATCTCGCATTCTATGCTGGGTGGCCGAACGCGATGACCGCAGCCCGGATAGCAATCGAACAGTTGCCCGAAACAGAATAACATTCCCACTAAACATGGGATGTGAAAGGGGAACAACATGGAATACGCCCGTTTAGGGTCAACTGGGATGAAAGTCTCACGCATCTGCCTGGGCTGCATGGGCTTTGGCGATGCGACACGCTGGGTACACAAATGGGTGCTGGACGAGGAAAACAGCCGCCCCATCATTCAGAAGGCGCTCGAACTGGGCATCAACTTCTTCGATACCGCCAATGTTTATTCCATCGGGCGCAGCGAGGAAATTCTCGGCAGCGCGCTGAAGGATTTCGCCCGCCGGGATGAGGTGGTTATTGCCACCAAAGTGCATGGCAAAATGTCGGACGCGCCAAATGGCGGCGGACTGTCGCGCAAAGCCATCCTGAGTGAGATTGACCACAGCCTGAAACGCCTGCAAACCGATTATGTAGACCTCTACCAGATCCACCGCTGGGATTACGAAACCCCCATTGAAGAAACGATGGAAGCGCTGAACGATGTGGTGCGTGCGGGCAAGGCGCGTTACATCGGCGCGTCCGCGATGTGGGCATGGCAGTTCCAGAAGGCACTGCACGTCTCTGACCAGCACGGTTGGGCGCGCTTCGTCTCCATGCAGGATCACTACAACCTGATCTATCGCGAAGAAGAACGCGAAATGCTGCCGCTTTGCCGTGACCAAAAGCTCGGCGCGATCCCCTACAGCCCGCTCGCATCGGGTCGTTTGACGCGCGAAGCGGGGGCAGGAAGCACGCTCCGCTCTGAGACCGATCAAGTCCAGAAAAGCAAATACGATGCGTCTGCCGAAACCGATCAGCAGGTTATTCAGCGCGTCGCGGAGATCGCGGAAAAGTACGGCATACTGCGCGTTCATGTGGCGCTGGCGTGGCTGCTGCATAAAGAACCTGTGACCGCGCCCATTATTGGCGCAACCAGGATTTCGCATCTGGAGGATGCTGTTGGCGCTCTAGCGGTGAGGCTGACTCAAGAGGATATAACATACCTGGAAGAGCTGTATGTGCCGCATCGCATTGTCGGGCACCAATAACAGGAGTTTTCGCAGCCCATAATCATCTGTGTGTCTGAAAACCAGTCAAGCCTGTCAAACCAGTCAAACCGATCAGGGATGCTGACTGGTTG
>CAYPHR010000230.1:0-5100 GCA_964410375.1 uncultured Anaerolinea sp.
GCCGACGAAGGCATCTATCCGCCTCCCGAGGTGGAGGCCCGCCTTCAGTGGATCGAGGATGTTGGCGATGCGCTTCAGTTATACGACCGGATCTGGACCGAGTTTAAAGCATCCGTTGGCAGCTAACTGATTAAAAGAGAGCGGCAACCGTGGTAAAAGCGGTTGCCGCTTTTCATGCCGGACAACTTTTATTCAGAATAAGCATAAAAATGGTTCAAATTGTAATTTTTTGTCATAACAATGTTGACAATTATAAAAAAAAGGAATAATATATAAAATATGGAAGCCGTAACTGATACTGGTTCCGCCCGGCTTGACAAGATAGACAAATACATTATCGAAGCCATGCGTCTGGATGGCAGGGAGGCATTTGCCCAGATCGCTGAAAAGCTCAATGTTTCACCCGGCATGATCCGCCAGCGCTACAACCGCCTTGTCAAACTCGGTTATCTCAAGGTCGTTGCTGTCACCAATCCGCTCATGATGGGAAAACGCACCATGGCAATGATCGGCGTCCGCACCGACGGGCGCAAGATGCTGGACGTGGCGAACAAGTTGATCAAGTTTGACGAGGTCGTTTACATTGTTGTTGTCAGCGGCAGGTATGACATCATGGTCGAAGTCTTTTGCCGTGATCATGAAGACCTGCTTGCCTTCATGACCGAAAAGCTTGCCAAAGTGGACGGAGTCCGCGAGACGGAATCCTTCATGTACCTGAAAATTACCAAAGAGATCTACTTTTAGAAACGAACGCATCCACCCTGACTGTCATCTGATCCTGACCATTTCACGCGCTCTCCCTTTGAGCGTTTATTGCAAACTGTTTTGTATCCTAACTCGCTCACGTGCGGGTTATAAAACCAACGGAGAATAGAAAGGTCATGAGAGTATTGTTAGTAGGAGTGGGTGGAGTAGGGGAAGCCATCGCCGCCATTGCCAAGCCGCGCGCGTGGATGGAATTGATGGTGTTGGCAGATTACAACGTCAAACGCGCCGAAGAAGTGCAGAAAAAACTTGGGGATGATAAACGCTTTCCCGTCGAATTCATCGACGCAAGCGACCAGCAAAGCATTGAAGAACTGGCAAAGAAATACCAAGTCAACCTCATCATGAATTCGGTCGACCCGATCTTTAATGAGCAGATCTTCGATGCCGCCTACAATGTTGGTGTGACCTACATGGACATGGCAATGACCCTGTCCAAGCCGCACCCGACAGAGCCGTTCAAGAAGCCAGGTGTGAAACTGGGCGACTATCAATTTGACAAAGCCAAAGATTGGGAAAAGAAAGGCTTGCTCGCGCTTGTCGGCATCGGCGTGGAGCCCGGCATGGCGGATGTGTTCGCCCGCTACGCCGCCGACCATCTTTTCGATGAAATTGACGAAGTCGGCATCCGCGATGGCGCGAACATCACCATCGAAGGCTATGACTTCGCGCCCAACTTTTCCATTTGGACGACCATTGAGGAATGTTTGAATCCGCCCGTCATCTGGCAGGACGGAGGCTGGCATACGACTCCGCCGTTCTCTGAACCCGAGGTCTTTGACTTCCCCGAGATCGGACCCGTCGAAGTCGTTAACGTGGAGCATGAAGAAGTTTTGCTGGTGCCGCGCTGGGTCAAGGCGAAACGGGTGACGTTCAAGTACGGATTGGGTGATGAGTTCATCAACGTATTGAAGACCTTGCATATGCTCGGCTTGGACAATAAAGAGAAGATCAACGTCAAGGGCGTGCAGGTTGCGCCGCGGGATGTGGTCGCTGCCTGTTTACCCGACCCCGCCCATTTGGGGGACAAGATGAAGGGCAAGACCTGTGCGGGGACGTATGTAACAGGCACAAAGGATGGAAAGAAGCGGGCAGTCTATCTGTATCAGGTGGCGGATAACGAGGAATGCATGAAGACCTGGGGCTGTCAGGCAGTCGTCGCGCAGACTGCCTTCTCTGCGGTCATCGCAATGGACCTGCTCAAGCACGGGATTTGGAAGGGAGTGGGCGTGCTTGGGCCCGAAGCTTTCCCGCCTGATCCATTTATGGAAAAAATGGCAGATTACGGCTTTCCTTACGGAATGAAGGAAATGACCAAATAACAAATCAAAGCGGACAATCGAACTCACGATTGTCCGCTAATTTTTTGCATCGGAGGATGGCATGGATGGTTACGAATATTCAAGTTTGATCATTGGGGGGATCGTTGTGATCTTGGTCATTCGTTTGGGGGTTGGGTATTGGGCATCAAAACGGGTGGAGACGACCACGGATTATGTGCTGGCTGGACGCCGCCTGCCGTTGTGGATGGCGGCTCCCTCCATTATGGCAACCTGGTTTGCCGCTGAGACCTTGATGGGCTCCAGTTCGGAGGCATATAAATATGGTCTGCAGGGCGTGATCTTCGACCCGTTTGGCGCGACCTTGTGCCTGGTGCTTTCGGCATTTCTTATTGTGCGTCTGGCGCGCCGTGCGCAATACGTCACCATCATGGATTTCTTCCAGCAACGTTACGGCACTGCCATGTCGGTGGTGGGGTCGATTGCGCAGATCATCGGCTACTTCGGCTGGACGGCGGCTCAGATCGTTGCGGGCGGCGCCATTCTGCAAGCCCTGCTCGGCTGGGATCTGTCTGTGGGCATGGTGCTGGTCGCGGGCGTGGTGACGATCTATACCATGGCGGGCGGTTTATGGGCAGATACCGCTCTTGATTTTATGCAAATGTTCCTGACCATCATTGGTTTGCTCATCATATTCATTGGTATTTTGTGGGCAGTGGGCGGCTTCGATGCCTTCCTCGGCATGGCAGGGGCGCAGTACACCGATTATCCCTTTGCAATGGCGCCGACGGAAGAGGAAGGCTATCTCGGTTACAGCGGCACACTGGGCTGGTTCTACTACGCCGCCGCGTGGATGGCGATCGGTCTTGGTTCCATTCCCGCGCAGGATTATCTCCAGCGCACATGTGCGGCGAAGAACGAGAATGTGGCAGTCAAGGCTACTTACATTGCCGCTTTTCTGTATATCACCTTTGGTGTGCTTTCCCCGTTCATTGGCATGGCGGCATATTCCGCCATTGGTCCCGATATTCCATCAGATGAAACCCAATTCATCATCATCACGATGGCAATGAAGTATCTTCCACCCGTACTGACGGCGCTTTTTGTTGCGGCGCTCGCTTCGGCTCTGATGAGCACTTCCGACAGTTCCATGCTGGCGGGCGCAACGATGTTCACCGAGAACATCGTCAAGGTGTTCAAGCCCGATCTTGCGGACAAGACCCAACTGCTGCTCACCCGCCTTGCGTTGGCGGTCAGCGGCATTTTCAGTCTGACCATCGCGCTTTGGGCAGAGACGATTTACGAACTGGCAGTGCTGGCGAACACTTGCATCCTCGTCGGCATGGTCGCGCCATATGTCATCGGCATGTACTGGAAGAAAGCCAATCACATCGGCGCGCTTGCCTCGTTCTTCTCAGGCTCCATCTCGTGGGTGTTCCTCTCAATGTATTACTACAAGCAAACCTTCGTCATCTGCGAAGGCGACCTGTATTGTTCGCTGTGGGACGCGGTCTACATCGCATCCACGCCCGCCTTCATCATTTCGATCATCGCCTTCATCGTTGCTTCGCTGGCAACGGGCAAGATCGACCCGCCGAAGATTTTGAAGGATATTTACGGCAAACCTGTCGATATGAAGAACGCGCTGGGATGGGGCAACCTGAACGACCTGCCCGAATCATCTGCGCCTCGCTCCGCTGGGGACGATTGATTCTGTTTCGAGAACCTAATCCACGCTCGGAGCATGACGGCGGGCTGAAAACCCGCTCTACGGGGCAGGAAAAAGTCCTGTAATGACGATCCCGCCGTCCCTTGGGAAATGAGGCGGCGGGTCTTTTGTCGGAATTCGGCTTGGATGTCCATAATCCTGTCGGTTTCGGAAATGTTGAGTTGTAGGAAGTCCAAGGCAGTTGTTATAATATCTAAAAATCTTCATACGGAGGAGTTCCATGCCAAACGGTTATAACGGGAAAGTTTTGCACGTGGATCTGACGAGCGGTTCGCTGACGGTAGAGGAGCCGAATGAGGCGTTTTACCGCAAGTATCTGGGCGGAAGCGCGATGGGGATGCATTACATCCTGCGCGATATGCCGAAAGGCGCCGACCCGCTGGGACCTGAAAATGTTCTGACGCTGTTCACGGGTGTGACGACGGGCGCGGCGATCTCGGGGCAAAGCCGTTTGAATGCGAATGCGAAATCGCCCATCAGCGGCGGTATCGGCGACTCGCAGAGCGGCGGTTTTTTTCCCGCCGAATTGAAGTTTGCGGGGTTTGACGGTATTGTCATCAAGGGCAAATCGCCCAAGCCCGTGTATTTGTGTATTGTGGATGGAACGTATGAATTGCGCGATGCGGCGCATTTGGTTGGCAAGATTACGGGGGAAGTGGACGATATTTTGCACAAGGAAGTTGACCCCAAAGCGGAAATTTTGCAGCACGGCATGGGAGCCGAAAACGGCGTCCTGTTCTCGACCATGGTTTCGATGTCCAACCGCCACAATGGGCGTACGGGCATGGGACTGGTGATGGCTTCGAAGAATTTGAAAGCCGTGGTTGTGCGCGGCAAGGGCAAGATCAAAGTGGCGAACCAGAAAGGCATCACCGAGTTGAACCGCATTGGTCCCAAAGCCATCCCTGAAAACGGTGACATGGATGGGCTTGCCAAATTCGGTACGGCGGTGGTGGTGGCGTTCAATCATTCCATTGGCACCCTGCCGACCCGTAACTACAACGAGGGTCAGTTTGAAGGTTTTGAACCCATCAGCGGCGAAGTGATGGCGGAGACCGTTTTGAAGGAACGCGATACCTGCTATGCGTGCGTGGTCAAATGCAAGCGCGTGGTGGAGATCAAGGACGGTCCGTACAAGGTCGATCCGAAGTACGGTGGTCCTGAATACGAAACGCTCGGTACTTTCGGTTCGTACTGTGGCATCGACAATCTCGCCGCGGTTTCGCTGGCAAATCAGATCTGTAACGAATATGCAGTGGATACCATCGCTGCGGGCGCGACAATTGCCTTTGCAATGGAATGTTTCGAGAACGGCATCATCACCAC
>CAYPHR010000231.1:0-5096 GCA_964410375.1 uncultured Anaerolinea sp.
TGGATTCGCCCTACCGTCTCTTCGTGGAACCCCTGCTGGAATATATTTCCAGCATTGCGGAACAAAGACAGCCCGGCGAGACCATTACCGTCGTTGTGCCCGAATTTGTCTCTGACAAACGCTTTACCGCCGCCCTGCACACCAACACCGCAAACATTTTACGCGACCAATTGAAACACCAACACGGCGTCGTGATCACGAATGTTCCCTACCATGTCCACGAAAAAGATAGTGGACAATAAGGAGTTACAAGCATGAATTTTATTGTTGTAGGCTGCGGCAGGGTTGGATCGGAACTCGCCTATCGCCTCTTTCAAAACGGATATCAGGTGGTGGTGGTGGATTCCAACCAGAAAGCCTTTAACCGCCTCCACCCGGACTTTCGAGGGCGTACCGTCGAAGGAGATTCTCTCTCCCCCGATACCTTGTCCCGTGCCGGCGCGGACAAAGCCGATGGTGTTGGGGTTGTCACCAGTTCCGATACGATGAACGCTGTCATCGGGCATACAATCCGAATGCATTATCCCAATGTGAAGCAGGTCATCGTTCGCAACTATGACCCTGCCATGCGCGAAATGCTCGAATCGTTCGGATTGCAGATCGTCAGTTCCACCTCCTGGGGTGCGGAACGCGTTCAGGAGTTGCTGATTGACCCGTCCTTCCGCGCGGTCTTTTCAGCAGGCAACGGCGAAGTGGAACTGTATGAGATGTACATCTCACCGAAATGGAACGGGATGACCATCTCCAGTCTGCTTGATGGATGCAGTAATACGGTCTGCGCGGCGCTTACCCGCGCCGGGCGTGCAGAACTGCCATCCCCCGACACCACCTTACGCACCGGCGACGTACTCACCGTCAGCGCAACGCTCGAAGGCGTAAAAGCCTTACGCGAAAAACTGCAGGAAGCGAAGGAGGCGTAGCATGTTCGTATTTATTGCCGGGGGCGGACGCACCGGAGCCCAACTTGCCTCCCAGTTGCTTGCTCAGGATTATCAAGTCCGGCTTGTGGAGCACCGCCGTGAATTGTTGACCCATCTGCACCATGAACTGCCGACCGAGGTCATTTTTGAAGGACAGGCGACCGACCCTGCCGTACTTCGGCAAGCCGGTCTCGAAAAGGCGAATGTACTTGTCGCCTGTACCAATGACGATGCCGCCAATCTCGTCTTGTGTTATCTCGCGCGGACGATGTTCAAAGTGCGGCGCACGGTGGCGCGCATCAACAATCCGCGCAATGCCTGGCTCTTCGATGAGAATTTCCACGTGGATGAAACCATCAACCAGGCGGATGTGATGGCGCACCTGATCCAGGAGGAAATGTCGCTTGGCGACATGATGACCCTGCTAAAACTCCGCCGCGGACGCTACTCACTAGTGGAGGAGAAGGTTCCCCCCGGCGCCAAGGCGATCGGGATCCCGCTCAAAGACCTGGGGTTGCCTGATCAGTGTGTGATTGCCGCCATCATCCGCAGGGGACAGGTCACCCTGCCGCGCGGCACGATGTCCCTTGAGGAGGCCGATGAGGTGCTTGCCGTCACGGACGAGGAAGGCGCGAAACAACTGGAGAGACTGCTCGAACCACCGGATCGTTCCCTCTTGTAAAAGTAACATCCCGATGCCTCAACATCGGGATGTTTTTTATTATTTCCTGTGGTCAAAAACGGAAGCCAGTTTCTGACTCCAAACCGGCTTACTTGTTTACCATTTCCCTCATCTGCTCCACATACGCAAGCGATTGATGGCGGAAGTAGGTGTTGTACAACTCGGCGTAGTGTCCGTTCTGCTCCAGCAAACCGTTGTGATTCCCCTCTTCGATGATCGTCCCTTTTTGCATGACAACGATGCGGTCGGCGGCTTTGACGGTGGAAAGGCGGTGTGCGATCAGGATGCTGGTGGAATTTTTCAGGATCAGATCCAGCGCCTGCTGTATCTGCCACTCGGTAAACGGATCGATGCTGGCGGTCGCTTCATCCAAAATAAAGATGGCGGGATTTTGCACCAGCACGCGCATCAACGCCACCAGTTGACGCTGCCCCATCGAGAGCCGATTCCCGCGCTCGCCGACTTCGGTTTGCAAACCGTTCGGAAGCGTCTCCAACCATTCACCATCGCCGATGCGTTTTGCGAGTTTGAGCATCTCCGCTTCAGGGACGCCCGGCGCGGCGTAGCGGATGTTATCCTCCACCGTACCAGAGAATAGGAACGGGACCTGTGAGACGATGCCCAACTGCCTGCGGTATTGCGTCAGGTCAAAGGTGCGGATGTCGCGCCCGTCGATGAGCAGCCGCCCCTCCTGAAATTCATAGAAGCGCGCGATCAACTTCGCAATGGACGACTTGCCGGCGCCGGTATGTCCTACCAGCGCAAGATTCTCTCCGGGTTGTACGAGCAGGTTGAAGTCCGAAAGAACCGTTTCCTTATCTGAATAGCGGAAGTGCATATGCTCGAATCGGATCTCGCCTTTGAGACGCGGCACATCCTGTCGTTCGGCTTGCACCACGTTGGGGTCGGCATCAATGAGGGCAAAGACGCGTTCAGCGGCGGAAAGCCCGCTTTGGATCTGCGCCCAGAACGATGTGAGATTGAGCACGGGGAAGAAGAACTGGTCGAGACTCATGATGAAAAGGTACCACGCCCCGATGCTGATCATGCCCTGCGCCGCGCTCAGCCCGCCGACATAGACCAGCACGCCGACAAAAATCCCGCCCAATGCGTTGAGGGTTGGGAAGACCAGCGATAGAATGAAACCGCGCTGGACGTTGACGCCGTAGGATTGCTGGTTCGATTCGTCGAACGATTTGAAGATGCCTTCTTCCTGGCGGAAGTTTTTTGCAATTGAAATGCCGCTGATGGTTTCCTTGATGGCGGCGTTGACATCCGCCATGGCTTTCATGCCTTTGCGTGTGACGCGCCGCGCCAAAATACGGAAAATGGATGCGACGCCAAAGATGATCGGCATGAAGCCGATCAGCAAAAGCGCCAGCCGCCACTCGGTGCGGAAGAGCACCACGGCAATGATGATGGCTTGCATCATCTGCGCGGCAACATCGGTGACGATGACCACGAGTTGCCCGAAGTCGTTCGTGTCCGACGTGATGCGCGAGACGATGCGCCCGGAGGAGAACTGGTCGTAGAAGGATAGGTCGTGTTCGGCGGCGGCGCGGAAGGCGCGCGAGCGCATGTCCAGTACCACGTCACCGACCGAGCGCACGATCAGACCGCGCCTCAGCCAGTTCAGTCCCCACATGCCGAATGCCACGCCGACAAGCGCTGCTCCCACCCATAGAATGGACGAGATGCTCGGCTGTGATTGGATCATATCCACCATGCGGCTGACCACGACGGGTAAGGCTGCGCCGATGATCGCCAGCACAATAATGGTGATGGATGCGTACCCAAGCCGCGCTTTTTGCGTGCCGAAATAGTTGACCATGCGGTTGACCAGTACTTTATCAGAGTACTGACGGTCGTATTTTTCGTCGTTTAATCCTGCAAAGAAGCCCATAAATAATCCTCTGTTATTGCGAGGAGAGCAATAGCTCGACGAAGCAATCTCATGTTAAAGGGGCGAGATTGCTTCGGGCTGGGTTTCGATACGCGCATTGCGCTGCTCAACCATCAACCCTCGCAATGACGATAATTTTATTCCCTGAAAATCCTCGAATACGCTTCGGATGTTTTCATCAATTCATCATGCGAACCGATGGCGGCGATGCGTCCTTTTCGGATGACGATGATCAAATCCGCCCAGCGGATCTGTGACAGGCGGTGGGTGATGATGAAGGTCGTGCGTCCGCGGGCGGCGTTGGAGATGGCGCGTTGGATCTTGTCCTCGGTGGCGGAGTCAATGGCGGAGGTGGAGTCGTCCAGGATGAGAACGCGCGGGTCGGTGAGGAAGGCGCGGGCGAGCGCGATGCGCTGGCGCTGTCCGCCGGAAAGGGTCACGCCGCGTTCACCGACAGTTGTGTCGTAGGTCTGGTCGAAGTCGAGGATGAAGTCATGTGCCTGTGCCGCGATGGAGGCGGAGATAACCTCCTGTTTGGTCGCATTCGGCTTGCCAAAGGCAATATTGTCGCTGAGCGAGCGTGAGAAGAGGAAGATATCCTGTTCGATGATGGAGATCTGTTCGCGCAGGGAAGCGAGATTCCAGTCGCGCACATCCACGCCGTCCACCAATACCTGACCGGCTGAAGCATCGTAGGTGCGGTTGATCAACTTGACGAGGGATGTCTTGCCCGCACCCGTCTGCCCGACGATGGCAACGGTCTGTCCGGGTTTGACCTTGAAGGAAATCTTCTCAAGGATGTTGTCGCCGGAGCCGGTGCCGCCTTCGGACGTGGACGGATAATGGAATGAGACATCGCGAAACTCGATCTCGCCGACCATGTTCGAGGTCCGGCCTGAAGCGTTCTGGTCAAGATTCGTCTCACGCTGGATGAGTTCCAAAACGCGGCGGGCGGATGAAATTCCCGATGAGATCTGCGAATATGCGAACGTGGATGTGAAGGTTGGAAAGCCGAGCAATTGCAGCATGCCGAAGTAGCCGACCACGGCACCTACGTCGATGAGACCGGCGCGGAAAAGGAACAGCGAATGGACAAGTCCGCCTGCAAATGCGAAGCCGAGCAGCAGCATGGCGATATATCTTGCTTCAAGATCGCCCTGCACGACGAAGGCATCCCGCACGCGGCGTGCATTGGTGACAAAGCGCTCGACCTCCGCGCCCTCTTGTGCCGCGCCCTTCATGATTTCCACGCCATCCAATGACTCGGAGAGATGCGTGTTCATATTTCCGAATGTTGCGCGGACTTCGTCGGTGACGGGTGAAAGTTGCTTGAGGTAACGCGCCAATGCAATGAAGTAAATGATGGTGAAAATAAGCGGCGTAAGGATCAGCGACGGGTGGTAGCGCGGACCAAAGAACAGCGGCATGAGAATGAACATGAACGAGCCCACCACCAGATTGATGCCGGGGCTGAACATGTAGTTCACTTCGCGCACGTCGTTGGTGGCGCGCGCCATCGTATCGCCGACCGGCTGCAGGTTGTGGAAGGTCATGCTCTTGCCGAGCAGGGACAGGTATAGTTCGTCGCGGA
>CAYPHR010000232.1:0-1647 GCA_964410375.1 uncultured Anaerolinea sp.
TTCATCCGCTTTCCCCGCATAAACGCCGCGTTCGCAATATGACCGATATGGGCAGCGCAGACAACGGGCTTCATCATCCGTCAACGGGAAGCCGTCTTGAGGTCGCTGAAGAGCGATTTGAATTTCATCGGCAAGCTTGAGAAGCGCGCTCCAGTCGCGTTCGTACTGCGCGGACGTGTACGCGAATCGCGCGAGGTCGTTGGGGAAATCCGCAAACCAGTAGACCATTTCAATTTGTTCAGGCTCGAAGAGGCGCCCATTGTTGAGATGCACGCCCGCGTGGACGAGCAACGCGCGATAGACGCGGGTCTGCATCCGCGCGGCGAGCCATTCATTGCGCGGACGTTTGCGATAGGTTTTCCAATCGTAGATCGTCGCTTTGTTTTCGCGGATCGCGACGAGGTCGTATTTGGCGAGCAGTCGGAAATTTCCGAGTGGGGCGGAGAGGGTGGCTTCGGGGTAAAGACCTCGGAGGTCTTTAAGACCTCCGAGGTCTGAATTGGCTAGAAAATTCTCCCACCAGCGTTGCAGGTTCGGCGTGTTTGCCAGTTTGCTCACCTGTTCGCTCGGAATGCCAACCAAATATTGTTGAACGAGCCGATGAAAAAATTCTCCCTCGCGCTGATGTTGCTCGTTCTCCAGCGCAGGCTCCGACTCGACGGCAGGATAGGCGAGCCGCTCCACATAGCGGAGTTGGAATCGGCGTGGGCAGTCCGCGTAATCTTGCAGGGAGGATTGAGAGAGGGTGGTGAGTGAAGCGAGCGCCATGTTGTTTCATGAAATTATAGCATTTCATAAGAGACCCTTTGTGTGGACTTTGGTTCGGGTATACTTCGCCCCATTCAATTATAGGAGTCTTACATGGAATGGCTTTTACAACCCCAAACCTGGATCGCGTTCCTCACGCTCGTTGTGTTGGAACTCGTCCTCGGCGTGGATAATATTATCTTCATTTCGATTCTGGCGGGTAAATTACCTGTTGCCGATCAGTCGCGCGCCCGCACCACAGGCATCTTGTTGGCGGTGGTGACGCGGTTGCTGTTGTTGTTCTCGCTCTCATGGATCATCAACCTCAAGGATCCAATAATCTCCGTGATGGGCTATACCCTTTCCGAGCGCGATATCGTCCTTTTGGCGGGCGGCATTTTCTTGATCTGGAAAGCCACGCGCGAAATCCATGAGAAACTGGAAGGCTCCGAAGGACATGCCTCCGCCAAAGTCCATGCCTCGTTTTGGAGCGTGATCGTTCAGATCATGTTGTTGGACATCGTCTTCTCGCTCGATTCGGTCATCACCGCCGTCGGCATGGTGGATGAGTTGCCGATCATGATCGCGGCGGTCATCATCGCCGCATTAGTGATGATCTTCCTTGCCGCCCCTCTCAGCAATTTTGTCGAGGGACATCCCACGATCAAGATGCTTGCGCTCAGTTTCTTGCTGTTGATCGGCTTCACGCTGGTCGTCGAAAGTCTTGGCGTGCACATCCCGAAGGGATATATCTACTTCGCCATGGGCTTCTCGGTGATGGTGGAAACGCTGAACTTGCGGATGCGCCAACGCTCCGAGCCTGTGCAACTGCGCAGTCCATACCAAGCCAGCGCTCCTGTGGGGAAGGAAACCAGTCAAGAACAAAAACCAGCCTAAACC
>CAYPHR010000232.1:1657-5083 GCA_964410375.1 uncultured Anaerolinea sp.
CCTAAACCAAAAGGACTTCCGCGAAATACGGAAGTCCTTTTTGCTCACTGCTCACTGCTTTCACTTCCTCCCATCCCTCGCCGCTTTCATAAACCCCACGAACAGCGGATGCGGCTTCATCGGGCGCGACAAAAACTCAGGGTGGAACTGACTCGCCACCATGAAGGGATGATCCTCGATCTCGACGATCTCGACCAGATTGCCGTCGGGCGACATGCCAGAGAAAACCATGCCTGCCTTCTCAAAATCTTTTTTGTAGGCGTTGTTGAATTCAAAGCGGTGGCGGTGACGTTCCTCCACTTTTTTCTCGCCATAGGCTTTGGCGGCTTTGGAGCCTTCCTGCAATTCGCAGGGATACAAGCCGAGTCGCATCGTGCCGCCCATGTCGGTGATTGCGCGTTGGTCGAGCATCAAGTCAATGACGGGATATTCCGAGCCGCGATCAAACTCAGAGGAGTTCGCGTCTTCGTGATTCAACACGCCGCGCGCGAAGTCAATGCACATCACTTGCATACCCAAACACAGACCGAGATACGGAACTTTCTTCTCGCGCGCATACCGCGCCGCTAAAATTTTCCCTTCGATGCCGCGCGAGCCGAACCCGCCAGGGACGAGGATGCCATCCGCGTTTTGCACCACATCCCAGCCTTTGTCTTTTTCGAGGTCGGCGGCGTGCACCCAGCCGATCTCCACTTCCACATCGTTGGCGAGCGCGGCATGTTTCAACGCCTCGCGCACCGACATATACGCGTCTTGCAGTTCGACATACTTTCCAACCAAGGCAACTTTCACTGTTTGTTTCGGTTTTCTTACGCGCTCCACAAGTTTTTCCCATGGCTTCATGTCCACCCTGCGCGTGGCTTTCATGTTCAACTTCTCAACGAGATAATCGCTCACGCCCGCCTTCTCCAACAAAAGCGGGACTTCGTACAACACGTCGCTGGTGATCATCGGCACGACGGCTTCTTTTTCCACGTCGCAGAACAGCGCGATCTTGTCGCAAATATCTTTGTCCACAGGATAATCCGACCGCGCGATGATCATGTTTGGCGAAATACCGATCGAGCGCAATGCCGCCACGGAGTGTTGCGTGGGCTTGGTCTTGATCTCGCCCGTCGCTTTGATGTACGGCAACCACGTCACATGGATGAAGAACACGTTCTCGCGCCCGACCTCGTTGCGGAGTTGTCTCAGCACTTCGAGAAACGGCTGCGACTCGATGTCGCCCACCGTCCCGCCGACCTCGACCAGTACAATATCGGCATTCGTCTCTTTGCCAATGGACGCGACTCGCCGCTTGATCTCATTCGTAATGTGCGGAATGACCTGAATCGTCCCGCCGAGGAAATCGCCGCGCCGTTCTTTGCCGATGATCTCGGCGTAGACCTGTCCGCTGGTGAAGTTGGATGAACGGCTGAGACGGATGTCAATGAATCGTTCGTAGTGACCCAGATCGAGGTCCGTTTCCGCGCCGTCGTCGAGCACGTACACCTCTCCATGTTGATATGGACTCATCGTGCCAGGATCCACGTTGATGTACGGATCCAATTTCTGCACCGCCACCTTGAATCCGCGCTCCCGCAGGAGCAAGCCCGTCGCCGCCGCAGTCACGCCTTTGCCAACCGAAGAAACAACCCCGCCCGTGAAAAATAAATATTTTGTAGTCATAAAATAATTCTCCAATTCTCCAATCCTCTAACCTCTAATCTCTAATCCTCTGCCTCAACCCCATTAAAAGAAACGGGGAGGGCGTTTCAGCCCTCCCCGTCGGGGATTGCATTTCCTGTGTGTTCTGGCAGTTCTTCGATTTCATCCGACCAGTTTCACGATATCTTCGGCGGCGCGGCGCATCTCGAGGAAGATCATGCCGAGTTTGGCGTCTTGTCTTGCCATCGCGGTCAGAACCGCTTCGTCGCCGATAGAGGTCAACACGATCGAACCTTCGTTGCCTTTGATATAGACCTGCTCCAAGCCTGCGCGCCCGAGTTCGGTCGAGATCCGCTCGCCGAGCGAGAGCATCGCCGCCGACATCGCCGACACGCGGTCTTCCTCCACGCCTTGTTGCAAGGCAGACGCCATGATCAACCCGTCCACAGAAACAACGGCCGAAGCCTCAATATCGGGCGCGGCGGCTTGCATATTGCGCAGGCGTTCAACCATCTGGTCGGAGCGTGATTTTGTCATAACGGTTCTCCTAAAATTATCTGCCACAGTTTACCATACTTCAAATTTCATGTCATTGCGAGGAGCGCTCTTGCTCTTAGAGACTGTTTCTTAACTTCTTTTTTAGACACGGACGCCACGGATTTCACTGATTTTCACGGAAAAATCTTTATAAATACGTCTTTTTCCGTGTGCTCCGTGAAATCCGCGTACAAAAAGAATAAGTTTTGGACTTAAGAAACACTCTCTTAGCGACGAAGCAATCTCCAACCATGCGAGGAGATTGCTTCGCCACTCGCTATCGCTCGGGCTCGCAACGACATGGCTTTGTTGACCTTCATTTCCCTTCGTGTTAAACTTGAACGTTCGACTAATGAAGATTCGTCTCTTTCTCCCCTTCGTTTTGCTCCTCCTCGCCGCGCAGGATTCGCCGCCCGTAGCGATCACCTCTCCCGCGGCTGGAGAAGTTTTGCGCGGCGAAATCACGATCATCGGCTCGACGGATATTCCAAATTTCTTTTCCGCTCAACTGGATTTTAAATACGCTTCAGACGACGGGGATAGTTGGTTCCCCCTAGCGGCGTTATCTCAGCCCGCGCTTGACTCGCCTCTCTACCTCTGGAACACCGCCTCCATCACCGACGACGACTACATCCTGCGCTTGCGTGTCATCCTCGCCGACGGGACATTCCAAGAAGCGACCGTCCCCATCACCATCCAAAACGACGCGCCGATATTAACCCCAACGCCTGTTGTGACTTCCACACCCGAATCCTCCATCGGAGTGCAAATCCCGACGCCATTTCTCCTCGCCGCCTCGCCCACTCCCACCGAAGTCCCGCGTCCCACGCCGACACCTCTCCCCGCCAACCCCGCCTCATTGACTCGATCCACCATCCTCGCCAGCCTCGCTCGCGGAGCCTTGGTCATCATCGGCTTATTCATTTTCTCCGCCATCCTCCTCCGCCTCCGTAATACTTGAAACTTGAAACATGAAACTTGGAACTTGACACATGACAGACCCCTACCTCCTCATCGGACTCGGCAACCCAGGGCGCGAATACGCCAACACGCGCCACAACTTTGGCTTCATGGCAATTGACCGACTCGCGGTGCGACTCAACGCGCGCGGTATGAAAGTCCAATCGAAAGCCATTGTGATGGATTCAAAATACGAGGATCACAAACTCATCCTCGCCAAACCGCAGACGTACATGAATCTCTCAGGTCAATCGGTGCAGGGACTGGCTCACTTCTACAAAA
>CAYPHR010000233.1:0-5069 GCA_964410375.1 uncultured Anaerolinea sp.
CTTGAACCATAACGCAGTTTCACGTTCGCCCGTTTCGGGTTTGTCCGAAGCGTGGATCAGATTGCGCCCCACTTCGAGCGCAAAGTCATGGCGCAGGGTGCCGGGCGCGGCTTCCACGGGTTTGGTCGAGCCGACGGTCTGGCGCACGGCGGCGACAGCGTTGGGTCCCTCCCACACCATCGCCATCACCGGCGCGGATGTGATGTACGAGATCAAGCCGTCATAGAAGCCTTTGCCTTCGTGTTCGGCATAATGCGCCTTTGCCAGTTCCTGACTGACCTGCATGAATTTCGCGCCGACAAGGCGCAGTCCGCGGCGCTCAAAACGGGCGATCGCTTCACCGATCAAACCGCGCTGCACGCCATCGGGTTTTACAAGTACGAGTGTTCTTTCCACAGAAAATCCTCCAAAGTTTGTTACAAAACCTGACAGGTCGTTGAGACCTGTCAGGTTTGCTTTTCATCGAATTAACTCTTCCGCTTTGTTATAAGCGTCGAGCGCTTCTTTCAAACGGTTGGCGCGCATGTACGCGTCGCCCAACGCCTGCCAGATGCCGACCTCCACCGGGTAGCGGTAGAGCGAATCGGTCAGGTGCGTGATGATCTCCTCAAGATGTTTGCCCTTCTTGATGAGCTTCCCATAATGCAGCAGGGATTCGGGGATGTCGCCGCGCTCCAACTCCGCCTTCGCCTGATTCAACAGACCGACGCCGCTCTGCCCCTCCGCTTTGCGCGTGCGGGCTGGCTTGGCGGGCGCTTTCTTCTTTTCCACGACCGGCGTTTCGCGCGGTTCAGGCGAAGGAAGCGGCTCCACCACACGTTCGGTCTTTTGGGCGGCAGGTTCCGGCTTTTCCACTACGGGGTGCCAGTCTGATGGAGATGTACGCTTGGGCTCCTGCGGCGCGGCTTCCGCTTCATACTGCTCACGGTGCTCCCAAGGCGGCAAGTCTTCTTCGCCTTCCTGCACTGCTTGTACAACTTTTTCATCATCCATGCCGTCATCCGCGGTGTCGTCCAGCCAAGCCGGCAGGTCTTTCTCGTCTTCCTGCACCGCTTCCGCAGGAGCATCTTCCACGTCGCGCAGCCATTCCGGCAGGTCAGCCGTCAGCGTAACAGGCGCTTCCTGTGAAGCAGAATCAACTTCCTCGGTTGGAGCTGAGGCGACAGGTTCCACTTCATCCCAAGGAATTTCTTCCTCTATCTTTTCATCCGAAGCAGGTTCGGCGATCCACGCAGGAAGGTCTTCCGATTTAGGCGTTTCCGCCTGTTGCGGGAAGGGCGGACGCTGGGAGGCACGCAGGAGTTCGGGGTCAAGTTCGAGACCGGGCTCCTTATCCAAGCCGCTGAGCCAGTCGGAAAGGTCCTGACTGCCCATGAGCGCATCCGCGCCGGCAGTCGATTTTTCGGCGTCTTCATCAACGCCGCTCAACCAATCCGGCAGATCGGAGGGCTGTTCCTGCGCGGATTCTTTTTCAGAGACTTCGATCTGCGGCGCCGACTCGGCCGGCGGCTGGGCGTCGTTGAGCCATTCGGGGATCTCGCCGCGTTCAAGATTTTGTTCTTCGGCGGAGGGCTTCAGCCAATCCGGCAGGTCTTCATCGGATTCTCCGGCGGGGATCGCTTCCTGTTTGTTCTTTTCGCCCAGCGTGTTCAACCACATGCCGGTTTGATCGGTGGCAGGTGTCGATTCGGATGCCTGTTCAAATTCGGCAAGGAATTTTTCGGCGTCGCTTTCATCCGATGCGGGCTTCGCTTCATTTATGCTCTGTGCCTGCTGCACCCATTCGGGTGGGGTTTCGCTGCGCCTGCTCGGGTCGGTGACCAGTTCTTCCGGCTTGGCGCCATGTTTGGCGGCAAGAGATTCCAGCCATGCGACGGCATCTTCCTGTTCATCGGCGGATGCGCCAAGGTCCTGCACGCTGGGTTGGGATGGAGTTCCGCTGCCGATGTTCTGCGCCTGTGATACCCATTCGGGCGGCGTTTCACTGCGTTTGCTCGGATCGGTGACAAGTTCTTCCGGCTTTGCGCCGTGTTTGGCGGCAAGGGATTCCAGCCATGCCACGGCATCTTCCTGTTCGGCAGCGGATGTGCCCAAATTCTCGACAGAGGCGGCTGGTTCGGGCTCGCTTTTCGGTTCCATGCCTTTCAGCCAGTCGGGGAGGTCGGCGGGCTGGGCAGGTTCGATCTCCAATTCATCGGAAGTTTCGGCTGGTTGTTCCTGTTCCACGCCGCCGAGGTCTTTCAGCCAATCGGGGGTGTCGGCAGACTCGCCCGCTGAGAAAGATTTGGGCTGGGACGGCACGGACGTTTCGAACGTCTCTTGAGGCTGTTCGCTGCTTTCGTCAAGTCCCTTGAGCCAGTCGGGAGTCTCGATGGATTCGTCATCCGTATCCATGAGGCGCACGGTGGGACGTTCGGCGCTGGCTGGAGAAGGTACCTGCCCCTTCAGCCAGTCTGGCAGGTCGGCAGGGACAAGGTCGCCGGTATTTGCAGTCTCATCATCAAAGATGGAAGTAGGTTGTTCCGGTCCGCTGGCTTCGTTCCAACCGGCGGCGCGTAAAAAGTCCGGGATCTCGGCTTCGGTTTCGGATTCAGAAGCAGGTTCACCCGTGGAGGGTTGAGGCGCTTCGTCGTCAAACCCGCCGGAGCGCAGCCACTCAGGCTGGTCGCTCCCTGATGAGGCGGTCAATGCAGGGGATGCGCCCAGTTCAATGCCGAGCGACGAGCCCCAATCCTGCCCCATCTGCACTTCCTCGCCGCTGTATTCGAGCTTCTCTAAATTGACCGAGGCATCCGGCACCTCAGCGGCTTGGAAGATCGAACCTTTTACAAACGTGGCGTAGGGATCCAACTCGCTCACGCGCATTCGATAGACCTGTGTGCTTTCCGTTGCCCCAACCGTGGTCGGCAAAAGTTCGACCATGATGCGGTTGGCGTCGAAGCTGTAGGGATAGCGCTTCAACAGTTGATTGCACATGTCGGTGGCGTCGGATTTTTGTCCGCTTTTGAAATAGGAAAGCGCGAGCAGCACCTGCATATCGGCGCGTTGGGGATCTCCTCCCAGCACCGAGCGGATCTCAGCAATGGCTTGCGGATACAACTCGCCCTGCACATAGATGCGTGAAAGCGCGCCGCGTGTCATGCGGATCTTGGGCGGCTCGACTCCGTCGCGGCGTCCGTATAGACGTTGAAGTTCCGATTGAATGGCGGGGTTGGCGGATTGCACCTCGAAGGCGCGTTCCATGTGCCAGATGGCATCATCCAGTTTGTTCTCCTCATCACGGATAATGCCCAGACCCACATGCGCAACAAAGTCATCGGGTACCGCCATGAGCAGGCGTCCGAAGATATCCGCTGCTTCGTTGTAGCGGCGGGTTTCGAGATAAGCTTTGCCAAGCAGGCGATATGTTTCAAGATGTTTGGGGAAAGTTTTCAGAATATGCCGACAATGCGCAATCGCCTCATCCACGCTCCCCTGTTCGATGAGCTTTTCGATTTCTCGGTTGTAAATTCTCAATGAGACTTTTGCCATTACCGGATTCCTGTTTTTTATTAAGTATGCCTGATTCTTAAAAAATTCGCAAGGCTATACGCTATTTTACTCGTAAAACAGCGGCAACGACGGCACAGATTTGTCGCTGAACTGGTGCGCAGAGAGCACTTCGGTACGCGCATCCGCCAACTTCATTTCGTCGTTGGCATGTACTTCAAACAACGGTTCACCCTCTTGAACTTCATCCCCCACCTTTTTGTGGATGATGAACCCAACCGCATGGTCGACCGGATCACCTTTTTTCGCCCGCCCAGCCCCCAATGTGACTGCGGCTTCGCCTACGATTCTTGCATGGACCTGAGAGATGAATCCGTTTCGAGGAGCCTTTACCACCTCGACGAATTTTGCGCGCCCGAATTTGGACGGGTCGTCCACATAAGACACATCTCCGCCCTGCGCCTCGACCAGCAGATGCAGTGTCTTCAACGCGCTTCCATCCGCAATGGATCTTTCCGCCATGGTACGCGCCTCATCCAGATCCTTTGCGCGCTGTCCCAGCAGAAGCACATGCGCCGCCACATGAAGGCAATGCTCGCGGAAATCCGCCGGACCGCCGCCACGCAGGGTTTCTATGGCTTCGATCACTTCCAGGGAATTCCCAACTGCATTTCCGAGCGGCTGGTTCATATCAGAAAGCAGGGCGACGGTCTTGCGCCCCGCCAACCTGCCGATATCCACCATCAGGCTGGCAAGTTCGCGGGCTTCCTCCAGCGTTTCCATGAACGCCCCTAGCCCCATCTTGACGTCCAACACGATGGCTTGCGCACCTGCGGCGATCTTCTTGGACATGATGGAGGAGGCAATGAGCGGGGTGGATGGAACCGTTCCGGTCACGTCACGAAGCGCATACATTTTTCCGTCCGCAGGAGCAAGATCAAGCGATTGCCCCGTCAGGACAATACCTTTTTCCTTTAATTGCTTTTTGAACTCATCGGTGGACAGGTCCACGCGGTAGCCGGGAATGGATTCGAGTTTATCGAGCGTGCCGCCGCTGAAGCCAAGTCCGCGCCCGGACATTTTGCCGACGGGCAATCCGCACGCCGCCACCATCGGCATGACGGCGATGCTGGTCTTGTCGCCCACGCCGCCGGAGGAGTGTTTGTCCACGGCAATATCGACGATCTTGGAAAGATCCAGCACCTGACCGGAATTCGCCATGGCAAGCGTGAGGTCGGTGGTTTCCTGCGGGGACATGCCGTTGAGAAGGATCGCCATTGCAAAAGCGGAGGCTTGATAATCCGGAATTTCCCCGTTCGTAAATCCGCGCACAAAAAATTCGATCTCTTGTGCGGATAATTCCTGTTGATCGCGTTTTTTGATGATGATATCTACCGCGCGCATAAATTCTCTCCTTGTACGGGATTACGCGGGTATTGTATCGCATTTTGTCAGACAAAAAACAAGCTACGCCGCAAACGTTACCGTTATGGTCTCTCCAACTGCTGACCTTCTTTTGTGTCCTTTACCTTCCACCCCATTGCAGCGATCTCATCCCGCAAGCGATCGGATGCTGCAAA
>CAYPHR010000234.1:0-5023 GCA_964410375.1 uncultured Anaerolinea sp.
GGGAGAATAGAAATAATTTCAAGCGAAAACTTCCATGTTGCAATCCGCTTGGAAGATTGAGTCAAGTTCAAGGTCCGGGAAGAAGCGGGAGATTTAATACGTTTTTAATCTTGTGTCATGCGCATATCCTATATATAATTGCGACCATGACATCGAAACAGGCGGATACACGTTTACCCTATCGCTTACGAGAGCCATTCCTCACCACGACGGAATTGGCTCTTTTTCGTATATTGACCGAAATGATGGGGGAACGCTATATCATCTGCCCGAAGGTGGCGCTGAACGATGTCTTTTATATCCTGCGCCCGAATGAGAATGTGCATTTCTTTAATAAGATCTTCCGCAAGCACGTGGACTTTTTGTTGTGCGACCCAAAAACGTTTGCGCCATCCTTTGGGGTGGAGATCGTCAAACCGATCGCCAAGGATGGCGGGCGCGAAGCGGACAAGTTCATGGAGGAGCTGTTTGTGGATGCGGGGGTGCCGCTTGTACATATCCCGTCTGGGGAGAAGTATGAAGCGGCGGATATTATCAATTTATTCCAGCTGGCGGTGGCGAAGGTCGGCGGGGCGAATTTACTGCGCGTGGACAATCCGTCTGATACGGTTCCGAATTGCCCGATCTGCGGGAAGATGATGGTATTGCGTATCCATCGCAACGGTTCGGACTTGGGAAAGAAGTATTACGGCTGCATGGATAGTCCGCGTTGCGCCGGCGTGGTGGCGATTGATTAACTTATCGCAGGCGGCAGTGTTTCCGGTGCGATGAACTGTTTTGCCTGAAGTAATTTGAAAATCCCAAAAACGACCCCAACGCATACGTAACCGAACACAAGACCAAACCCGCCCAGGAGTGCGCCGTATTGCAAGCCCTCCAGAATTTGAGCTGCGTTGTCAACGGGCAGGTATATCACCACCGCTTCGATCACCAGCAAAGGGAATAACAGAAGCGGGGAGAGCAATCCGGCTCTGGAAAGCGCGGTCGTGGATTTGTTCCTGCTCCAGAACCCCAAGCCGATCGCAAGTAGTGTGTAGGGAACGAACCAGATGAATGCTCCCAGGGCATAGATGGCGAAGGGAAACATCAGTGCCTGCCATGTGTCTGAAACGTCCATCAGGTTGGAGGTCATCCCGATAACGATCATGCAAATGATCCAGAGTCCGTACGGAAACAGCAAGGCAAGCCGAAAGAAGGTTTGCGTTTTCATTTGTAATGCCTTTCCAGTTCGGAAGCATATGTCATGCCGATGATGTTTTGGTTTTCCTTCAACCATTCCTTGAAGATGGTCTTCCCGCGGGCAGGCTCCTTGGATACCAAAAGATTTGATGACAAGCCGTCCACTTCTTCGGGAGTCAGCAGCACATCTTTCAGAAAGAGGCTCAAGAACTGTGCGGCGAACAGCGCCACCCTCGGCGGGACCGAGATCGTGAGCCGCTTCACACCGATGCTTTCACCGACCATCTGCACCAATTCCTTGAAGGTATAGGAATCGGGTCCGACGGCGTCAATCACATAATTTTCCTTGCTGTATACGGCTTCCACGGCAAGTTCTGCCAGGTCTTCGACATGCACAGGCTGAATGCCGTATGACCCGTCGCCGGGGATGAAGAAGAACGGGAAACGTCTAAGCAGAAAGGCGATATTGTTGATAAGTACATCCTGTCCGCCGCCGACCAGCACGGTGGGGCGCAGGATCGCATACGACAAGCCCGATTCGGTCACTGCTTTTTCATTTGCCGCCTTGCCCCAATAATACGGCAGGTGCGAATCCGCGGATGGGTTGGCGATGCTGATGTGCACGATGCGTTTCACGCCCGCCTTCACAGCAGCGTTCACTAACTTTTTCGTATTCTCCACTGCGCGAGGCTGGGTATTCTCGCCCTTGTCAAAACGCACCCAATAGGTATTGACCAGCACGTCCGCGCCGCGCAGGGACTCGGTCATGCCTGCTTCATCGAAGTCCAACGGAAAGGCTTTCACTTTTCCATCGAACGGGTCGGGACGGTTCGGATGCCCGGTCAACGTGATAACTTCCTCGCCGCGCGCAAGCAAACGCTGCGTGATGTACTTGCCTGAATAACTAAATGCGCCAGTCACTGCTATTTTCATTGTGCCTCTTTCCTGCGTGGAGCAACCAGCGCGAAGAACGATACGATCATTCCAATTCCGACCAGCGCGAACAGAAAGCCTGTCAGGTTGCCGCTGATTCTGCGGGTGATTTCGAAGAATAACTCTTCGGTATTGTTGGCTTGGGGTTGGTACGTCAGCGCGATAAGCAGCGGCAGCCCCACCAACAAAATATTTGAGAAGACCGTCCAGAATTGGGCGCGTTCTTCCGTGCCGCATAGATCCACAAGAATACGGTTGAGGAACGGGCGTAGATAACGAACGACCGCTCCGCAAATGACAAGTGTAAGTATTACTTCAAGTAAAAAGAAAAAGATGCTGTTCATGGTTCTCCTTATTTCAAAATCGATAAGATGTTTTTGACATTCCCAATCCCAAGGCTGTCCAGTTTGATGACCGCCTTGGCGAGACTGTCGATTGCGTTGAAAAAATCTTGCAGCGCCTTTACGCGCTCGCGGATGAATTGAATCTCCGCCTCGTCACCGGACACCGAGCCTGATTCCAGTTTCTCGAGCGTTTCCTTCACCGACAGGACGGCACGGTCGAACTCGCTGTTCTGCCGTTCCTTCAATATCGAGCGGATGGAGGCATAAAAATCGCTTTCCGCTTCGTAGTAATCCTTGCGGTCGCCGAGTTTGGAGGAACGATGGACCAGTCCCATGCGTGCCAGTTTTCGCACTTCGGTGCTGATCGCGCCTTTGGTGAGCCCGGTCTGTTCGGCGATCTCATCCAGCGAGAGTGGGGCGGGGGAAAGATACAGCACGGCGAAGATCGCGCCCATGCCTTTTGGAAAGCCCCAAAAGCGGCTGATCTGACTGACAGTATATGATGAGTTCCCCAACTTGTCAAGGACAAAAAAGCCGCCGAATTCGGCGGCTTTTTTGTGACATTGGAGCATAGACTTTAGTCTACACGAATCAGTGCGGACTGAAGTCCACACTCCGAAAACAATTATGGCGGGGAGTAATACATGCGAAACAATTCCGCGCCAGTTTTGCCTTGAGCTTCTGCCTGATATTGGGGAATTTGCACACGGAAAGTGATGTGCTTTGCTTCGCTTTGCTCGAACCAAAATTCAACAAAGCCATATTTGCCTTGAATTTCCTCTTCGGGGAGTTGGAGCGTTGCATCCATCACTTGCGCGATCCAATTGCCAAAGGCTTCTTCGTTAGATAGATTGTCCACGGGCAGGCGGACGGTGAAGTCGGTTTCCATCACGCCAAATTTGGGCGGCGTGCTATCCATGTAGTTGCAGTTTTCCCCGAAGAAGTAGGCGGTGGCGGTGGCTTCGGAATTAAGAGATTTTACTGCTTTGTCAAATTGCTCTGTCAACTCTGGCGCATCCTGAGTTGCCCATGTGTAGCCGCAAACCGCTTCAGTGGGGACGGTTTGGTTTTCGTTCGTAGGCGCGTTGACGCTCTGCAAAGCGAGAAATCCCGCCGTTGCAGAGAGGGCAATGCCGATGAGTAAATTCCGTTTGTGCTTCATTTATTTTTATCCGCAGACTTTGTCCATAAGATCTGCGGATTCATTGTCAGCATGGAAAATGTCGAATGGAAGTGCACACCAGTTCAAGGTCAGGATGATGCGGGCGGCTTCAGCAAATCCGCTGCGGCAGATGCCATCAATGCCACACCGTTGACCAGCGCGCGCTCGTCGAAATCGAACTTTGGATGATGGTGATTGTAGTTCAAATTCTTCTCAGCGTTGGCAGAGCCGATGCAGAAATAACAGCCGTCGACTTTTTCCTGCATGTAGCCCATATCCTCCGCACCCATGGTCAGGTAGGTGTTGGTTTGGATGTCCTCTTCGGGGAAGATGCCTTTTGCGGTTTCGTACACGCTTGCCGAAACCCTGCTTTCATTGATCACGGGCGCAGTGACTTGTTTGATGGTGATCTCGACTTCGCAGTTCATGGCTTGGGCAACCCCGCGCACAATTTGCTCGAAGCGTTCCAGCACGGTTTTTCGGACTTCGGGGTCGAAGGTGCGGATCGTGCCATTGAGTTCGGCGGTCTGTGGGATCACGTTGAAGGCTGTGCCGGCATGAATGGAGGTGACGCTGATGACAGCTGGTTTGAGCGGCTCGATGTTGCGCGAGACAATGGTCTGCAAAGCAGTGACGATCTGCGCCGCGCACACGACCGGGTCGATGGTGGTCTCTGGAATGGCACCATGCCCGCCTTTGCCTGTCAGCTTGACGATGAACAGTTCCGCCCCGGCGAAGACAGGTCCTTCGCCGACGTGGATCCAGCCGACGGGTTTGTCGTTCCACAAATGCAGGGACAGGGTTTTCTCCACTTTCGGATTTTCGAGCACGCCATCGCGCATCATCATCAATGCGCCGCCGATTTCCTCTCCGTTGGTGCCTTCCTCCGACGGCTGGAAGCAGAATTTGATGTTGCCTGCGAGATTGTCCTTGTATTCATTCAATATCTTTGCAACGGTCAATCCGATGGCGGTATGACCGTCGTGTCCGCAGGCGTGCATGACGCCGTTGTTGATGGAGGAGTACTCTGCGCCGGTGTCTTCGGTGATGGGGAGCGCGTCCATGTCGAACCGAAGCAGGATCGTTGGACCCGGTTTTTTCCCTTCGAGCAAGCCGACCACGCCGGTCTTGCCGACACCTTTGGTGACTTCAAGCCCAATGGCTTCGAGTTCTTTTGCGACAATGCCGCCGGTGCGAATCTCATTGAATCCAAGTTCGGGGTGCTTGTGAAAATCGCGCCGCATGGCTTGTGTGTAGGGGAAGAGTTCTTGTGCTTGTTGGATGAAGTTGGGCATGAGAGTTCTCCGTTATTGGGTTTGAACGTTTGAAAGATGAAAATTGCAGGTCAGATGTCTGTAATTTCTGGCTTGTTGTTCAGCGCTATCCATATTTCACGACGCGGAAT
>CAYPHR010000235.1:0-4018 GCA_964410375.1 uncultured Anaerolinea sp.
CTTCCACGATCAAACCGACGCCTTCATTCATCGTAATGGACAGCGGCTGCGCGCCTCCCATACCGCCGAGTCCCGCCGTGAGGACGAACTTCCCTTTGAGCGAGCCCCAGCCTTTGAGTTTAGCTAACGCGCCGAAGGTTTCGTATGTGCCTTGCAGGATCCCCTGCGTGCCGATGTAGATCCACGAGCCGGCGGTCATCTGCCCGTACATGATGAGTCCCTTTTTAGCGAGTTCATCGAAATGTTCCCACGTTGCCCAGTGCGGCACAAGGTTGGAGTTGGCGATCAATACTTTGGGCGCATCCTTGTGGGATTTGAATACCACCACCGGCTTGCCCGATTGCACGAGCAATGTTTCATCTTCTTCGAGATTTTTCAGGCTTTCGAGAATCGCGTCGAAGGATTCCCAGTTGCGGGCGGCTTTTCCGCGACCGCCGTAGACGACGAGGTCTTCAGGTTTCTCCGCCACTTCGGGGTCGAGGTTGTTCTGGATCATGCGATAGGCGGCTTCGCTCAGCCAGTTCTTGCAGGTCAGGTCGGTTCCGCGAGGCGCGCGGACGGTGCGAGGGATGGACATGAATGTATTCTCCTATTCAGCGAATGATAACGATTCGATCATCGTATCAAATAAGGGCTCGGCGGTCTCCTGCCAGGTTTCGGTGGTGGACAGGGTGATTATCAATGTGCCGGTGGGCAGGTCAATGAAAACCCGTTTTCGGACGACAAGAATCTCCACATCATCCAACGTGGTGGCTGGGAGACGGGTTGTAATGACGCCAACCGTCACACCGCTTTCAAGCGCAACGATCTCAACAGGCAAGACCTCCACGCCGGGCTCGGATTCAGGATATGTTGCTGCAATCGCATTCAGGTCGGCTTCGTCGGCGAGGGAGATCTCTAGTGCGTCATCCCACAGGATGTTGACATTGGTGACGAATCCGCCATCAATGTGATCTTCGTTGATATCAAGCGCGAACAGACGGAAGCGGTCCGGGTCCATGGTTTGCATGTCACCGAGGATGTTTTGAACGGCAGTGTTGGACGCTTCCGGTAAAAGCCAGGCATCCAGATATTCCTGCTGGTTGATGCGCAAGGCAAGCCATGGGTACGGAACCTCGATGCGATAACCGGAACGCTCATCGGTGAAGATAACATTGCCATTCTCCTCTGTGCGCAATGCACTGGCGGAGGTGTCCAGCACTTCGGGCGTGGACGTTGCCGCAGGTTCCGCTGTGGATGTGGGAGGAGCGGTCGGTGTGGGGATGGCTTGGGCTTGCTGCGTTAATTCGAGGGCAGCGGAAACGGTCTCAGCCACCATCGTGCCAAGTCGTGTATCAGGCGTCGGCGGGGGGATCGAAGCGGGAGAAATCGCCGGTACGGCACACGCCAGGGTAATCGTCAGGACAAGCAATGCAGCAAATATTCCATGTCTTGATCTCATGGTTTCCATCCTTCTCTTTGAAATGAAAAAGCCTCCCGGTAATTATACGCCGGGAGGCTTGCCTGGGCTTGTGCTGTTATGCGGGGACTTGTCCCTTAGCGACCATATCTGCGAAGTTGGTGCCTTTCAAGCGGTTGATAAGTTCATCCTGCGCCTCACACCAAACGGGACGGAGGGGGCAGTTATCCTCGAACGAACATGCCCCGTTGTCGCTGACGCACTCATTAAGCTGGATGGGACCATCAATGGCTTCAATGACTTCGAGCAGGGTGATCTCTTTGGGATTGCGCGCCAGCGTGACGCCGCCGCGCGCGCCGCGTGAGGTGTGCAAAAGCCCTGCAATGGACAGTTGCGAAACGATCTTGGCAAGGAACGAAGGTGGAATGCGCTGTTCCTCCGCAATGGTGCTCGTGGCGGTGCGTTGTTCGCCATTACGGGCAAGATGCAGCACGGCGCGGACGGCGTAATCTGCTTGACGGGTTATTTGCATACGAACCTCACTTAATTTAGGTAAAACTTACCGACAATCACGATTTTATTGTGCAATCCGTTTTGGAGCAAGTGATAGAGGTCACGGATGAATTATGACCTTTTACTCTGAATTAGATAATAAGAAAAAACACGGATTTCGATGGCGAAATCCGTGTGTGGTGTGAAATGGAGCCTGTTATCGGGTGAGGGTCAAATTGCCCGCTCCCATTTCGATGACAAAGGTCAAGGTGGGACCCTCACCGCTTTGTTTGTAGACGCTTCCGCTCTGGCTCCAACCGGAACCTGCGTTGACATTCGACAAGCCTCCCTCCACCGTGACGACTGCGTTCACGCCTTCGGGGACGATGATGATCAGGTTGCTGAGCCCGGTTTGAATTTTGACGGAAGCATCGCGCTGCAGGTCGCCGGAGAAATCGAGGGTGTAGTCGCCCGCGCCGGAGGAGAAGTCGAAGAGACTGAAGTTGGCGTTGGCGAGTCCGTTCATTTTGACGTTGGATGCGCCGGTCGTGTAGCTGAATACGGACATGTCCGCCTCATTCAGTTCGGAGAAGGAGAGCGTGACATCCGCCGCGCCATCCTTGACTGTGAGGCTGGTGAGGGCGAGACCGCCAAGTTCAAACTCACCCTGATAGGCGCCCGCTTCGATGGTCAGGTCCATGGGCTGGCTGCCGAGTTTGAGATCCCATTCATTTTTGAGATTATCGCCGGATGGCAGGAAATTGATGCGCGTGTCGCCCATGCTGATGTGGACGTCGCCGCCATCGGTCTTGATCTCGGGTTTGAACTGATCATAGTTGTATACGACCGTGCCGTCCACAAGTCCGCTTGCGCCGGGGGAAAGGGTCATTTCGCCCGCGCCAAAAGTCAACTTCAGACTGGTTTCGTCACCCTCGGGGTATGGGAGTGCGATGGTTTCAGTCACTTCAGGACCGGGTTCCACCCGTTGGGGCAGGTCGACGTTGAATCCGCAGGCGAGCGTGGTCAGCGCGAGAATCGCGACAAAGAACATAAGTTTTCGATACATAAGAAAAACCTCCTCAGGTTATTGCTGAGAAGGTATACGTTGGAAGGTGGAAAGTGGTTGCAGGAAGGGATGTGTCAGGTGGGAGGCATCAAGCGTCAGGTTGATTGGGACTCCTGTTGTTTTGATTTCAAGCTGACGAGTATCCTCCGCGTCGCATCCGCCACTTCCTCAATCGCTTTATTGAACGCCTCTTCATTGACCTTGGACGGCTTGCGATATCCGCTGACTTTGCGCACATATTGCAGGGCGGCTTCGTAGATCTCCTGCTCGGTGACGGGGTGATCCATATTTCTAAGGGGCTTGATGCTTCGGCACATGGTTACCTCTATTTCCACCGCAGATGAACACAGATAAATTTTATGTGTAAATCTGCGTTCATCCGCGTTTATCTGCGGTTTTCAGCGCCGCACTCAACGCCTGATCCAGGGAGCGGACCTCGACGATCTCGATGCCCTTCGGATATTCCTCGCCTTTACGGATTGCCTTCGGGACAATGGCGGTCTTGAATCCTAATTTTTGCGCTTCGCGTAAGCGCGCCACCATCTGACCGGGCATGCGCAATTCACCCGCCAGACCGATCTCGCCGATCAACACTGCCTCGGCGCGGATGGGAACATCCTTCCATGACGAGGCGATGGCGGCGGCGACAGCCAGATCCGCGGCAGGTTCGTCAATTTGAATGCCGCCGACCACATTCACAAACACATCCTGCTCGGCAAGTTTCAATCCCACACGGCGAGTCAGCACGGCGGTGATCAACAACAGACGATTAAAGTCCACGCCGTTGGGGGTGCGGCGCGCATTGCCGAATTGAGTCGGCGAGGTCAATCCCTGCACTTCCACGAGGATGGGGCGCGTGCCTTCCATTGTCACTGCAATGGCGGAGCCTGCCGCATTGACCAATCGCTCCGCCAAAAACGCCTCGGATGGGTTGGTCACTTCGATCATGCCGCCTTCGCGCATTTCGAACACACCCACTTCCGAAGTCGCGCCGAAGCGGTTCTTCACCGAACGCAAAAGACGATATGCCTGAAAACGATCGCCTTCCAAATACAGTACCG
>CAYPHR010000235.1:4028-5013 GCA_964410375.1 uncultured Anaerolinea sp.
CTACGATATGCTCCAGCACACGCGGACCGGCAATCGCGCCTTCCTTGGTCACATGCCCGATCATGAACACGGTCACGCCGCTGGACTTCGCCAGCTCGCGCAATTGCGACGAACACTCGCGCACCTGCGAAACCGAGCCAGCCGACGAGTCCAGTTCAGACAAGTACGTGGTCTGGATGGAGTCAACAATCAGCAGGTCCGGTTTTGATTCGCGCACGTGGCTGAAGATCACTTCGAGATTCGTCTCCGTCACCAACAGCAATTCCTTCGGCAGGTCCTTCGTCCCATTGAACAAACGCGAGGCTCGCATCTTGATCTGCCGCTCCGACTCTTCACCCGAGACATACAGCACGCGCTGTACCTTCGCCATCTCCATCGCCATTTGCAGCATGAGCGTGGATTTGCCAATGCCTGGGTCGCCGCCAACGAGCACGATGGAGCCGGGCACGATGCCGCCGCCGAGCACGCGCGCGAACTCACCGATGGGCAGGGGGACGCGATCTTCCGCGTCGCCGCTGACCTCGGAGATGGGGCGTGGTTCCGAGCGTCCGCTCAACCCGCGGACATTTCCCGTTTTCTTGGAAACGGGTTCATCGTGGATGACTTCCTCCACCATGCTGTCGAACGCGCCGCATTGCGGGCACTTGCCCATGTAACTTGCGGAGACTCGTCCGCATTGCTGGCAGACATATCGGGTATGGGTTTTTGTTTTTGCCATTTTCATCTTCTCCCCCCTCTCCTAAAGGAGAGGGGTTGGGGGTGAGGTCAATGGCAGTATAACAGAATTTTTGTTCTGTTTTTAGTCTGCTATACTCGAAGATGACTGTCAACTTATTGCCCAAGGAGACCCCCCCATGAAACTCGTATCCGATATTCTTATCATTATCGTTGCCCTGCTGCACTTCTATTTTCTCTATCTCGAAATGTTCTTATGGGACAAACCGCGCGGGATGAAGACATTCCGCATGACAGAGGAACAAGCCAA
>CAYPHR010000236.1:0-5011 GCA_964410375.1 uncultured Anaerolinea sp.
GCGGGAACATCATTGGGCAATGTCGGCGAGACGAGGGTGGTCAGCGCGGGCTGCATGGCATAAGGCAATTTGGCGGGCACAGGAATGTTATATTGGCTGAGCAGGAACTGCAACGTGGATGCTTCGGTCGCCAGGCGGGATTGATCGCTAGGGTTGCGCAGGGTGAGGTTGAATTGCGCATTGGTGTACATCAGGTAGGACAGGGTGATCGAATCCTGCGGGGAAACGATCAGCGTAACAATATCCGGCGGCGCCGGCTGCTGCTGTGCCTGCTGGTCGGCTGCCTGCTGGTCGGTGGTGGAGACCGCAGGCGTGAAGTTGCCCGATTTCAGCACAACCACATCCTGAAGCAGCATCTGGCAGACCATTCTTGGGCGCTGCGCCTCGGATGGGACTACGAAGTAGGGCTGCTGAACCGACGGATCCAACTCAAGCCTGCCTTGCGGAGACCCTGATGCGGCAACACCAAGCGAAAGCACAGGCAACCCTTCGGCGGAAAAACCAGTCCCTTCAGAACCAGTGACAGAGCCAAAGCCTGTTCCTGTCAGAACAGCCGTCAGGTTAGGAAGAATGGTCTGGAAAGCGGGATCAACATCCACAAACAACAGACAGGCATTGACATTCACGTGCGCGCCATCTGTGATGGAATACCCGGAGAGAGTGAGGCGGTTGGCGGGGACCGATATGGCGGTCATGCCGGGGGGAATCAAAGCTGCCCACTGAGGACCAGATATCGGCACGGCTTCCGAGGCGCTGGATACCATCGCCTCTGTGATGACCACGCCCTGGTCGAGCGGGAATTTCGCCACCTTCCCCAATAACAAGGGAAGTTTATCCGGCGTGAACATGACGGTGGCTAGGTTCTCCTGAGGGATCCGCATGGTTGCGAGAACCTCCTCAGTGATCTCACCGCCTTGCGGGATGTTCTGAGCGGCATAATAGATGTCAACTAAAGCCTGCTGCTGCTCTTCCTGCTGAGGCGTGATAAAAAATTGGCGGAAAGCGAAAAACGCCACCACCAAGCCGATGATGATGATCAGAAGCACCATAATCAAGATACGACCGCGACGCATAATCTACTCCTCTCATCGAGTACGTGTTTTTTCGGGTATTTTATAACATATTCATTATACAGGAAAAATGTCAAAAACATATTACAAGGCTGCCGTGGCAGCCTCCTTAAATTCCTTAACAATATTGTAAACCGCCGGGGCGTTAACTTCTTGCCTGAACCGTAAAGGATATGCGCGCACCGGAGCCGACAGTGCTGTCGATCTCAAAACTTCCTCCCAACATTTCAGCGCGTTCGCGGATCAGTTTCAAACCCAAATTCGTGGAATCTTTCAGGTTCTCCGGGTCAAACCCCTTGCCATTGTCGTCCACGCTGATGCGCAGGAAGTCGTTCCCAAGATCCGCCTGTACTTTGACCGTGGTCGCCTGGCTGTGACGCGCCACATTCCCAAGCAGTTCCTGAACGGCTCGAAAAACCATCACTTCCAGATAGGGTTCCAGGCGGCGTTCCGTCCCCGTGACCAGCACGCTCACATCCAAACCGGTCTGTTCCTTGAACGCATCGGCATATTTTCGCAGGGTCGGCACCAGCCCAAGATCGTCAAGCATCATGGGGCGCAGTTCAAAGATAAAGTTGCGGACCTTTTGGAACGTCCCCATCGCGGCGGTCTTCAAATTACCCAGTTCATCCTTCGCCTGCCCCGGGTCAACATCCAGAAGGCGCATGGCGATCTCGGTCTGCAAAATGAAATTGGACAACGCCTGGGCGGGTCCGTCATGCATCTGGCGGGAGAGCCGCTGGCGCTCCGCCTCCTGCGCATTGACGATCATCTCGATCCCCGCCATCTGACTCTTGGAGTTCATGGATGCGGCAGATGAGCCCGGCGAATCTCCCCCAGCCATTGCGTTTTCGAGCACAGACTTGTATTTTTCAAGGTGGCTTTTGTCGTTCTGCAATTTCTCCAGCTGACCGCGCATGACGAAAAGTCTTTGCTGCGCATCAAGGGCGGCATCATACGCCATTTTGATCTCTTCGACCCCGGCATTCTGCTTCTGCACCTGCTGGAGATGGGTCGAAATTGCGGTATTACGCTGGGTCAATTTGGCGAGTTCCCCCTGACTTTGCTCGATCATCAAGGTGATTTCGCGCAGGGCGCGCTGTGTTTCATCCAATTCGCCTTGGTAATCGAACGTCTCGCCGCTTGTCTCACTAATCGACATGAAAATACTCCTAGGAGGTGATGTTCGTATCGCGCAGGGTGACCCATCCGCGCTTCAGGGCGTAGACCACAGCCTGCGTACGGTCTTCCACACCGAACTTTCGCAAAATGGCAGTGACGTGGTTCTTCACCGTCTGATGGCTGATGCCAAGCAGGGTGGCGATCTCCTTGTTGCTCATACCGCGCACAACACAAGCCAGCACTTCCATTTCACGGTCGGATAGCGGGTGGAAGGGAGTCCCCGGTTCGCTGTAGGAACGGCGCGCACCTTCCATCCTATCTTCGACCCAAAGTTCCAGTTCGCGGCGGGTGAAAACGTTATTTGCAAAGACATACTTCCCCTCCGCAACTTCACGAATGATGCGGGAGAGGGATTGCGGCTCGATGTCTTTTGAGCAATAGCCATGCGCGCCTGCCAGCGCGGCATGGATGGCTTGTTCCACATCGTCGTAACCGGTCATCAGGATGATGCGGGTCCCCAACCTGTCCTGCGATACTTGATGCGTGATCTGCTGACCGTTCATGCCGGGCAGGTTCACATCCAGAACAGCAACCGTCGGTTTCTTGGTGCGGATCAACTCCAGCGCATCGTCCCCCGTCGCCGACTGGGCGATGATACGCATATCAGGTTCCAATGACAACGCGTCCACGACGCCCTGCCGGAACAATGGATGATCATCAACGATCAATAGAGTAATCTGGTTCATCCCGAGCCCATTCTCTCTTTGCATGGAATTTGTTGCATAGTGGTTTCTATTTTAACCCATTAAGGACGTTTCCATGGGTAGACAGCCATATTCGGCTGGTCGAACAAGGGTGTGATCGCACTGCCGGATGTGAACACCGCTTCGATCTCCGCGGTCAGGAGCGGGTAGAAATCGGGGAAGGCGATCAGATAATCAGCGCCGCGCTCATGCAGGAACACCGCGAGCCGCGGCTCGTCACGGATAAAGGGAATGACCTCCGGCGAGATCAAGCCAGCCAGGTCGATCAATTCATGGTCATCGAAGTAGCCCAGCGCGCCGATGTCATGCGCGGCAATGACTGCATCTTCGGGCAGGTTCTCAGACACCCATTTCGCGGTCACCACCATCTCGCTTTCGATGACCGCCACATCCAGCGCATAGGAACGCGCGCCAAGAACGACAAACCCGAACGTCAACATGGCGATGCTCCCGCGCCAGACCGTCTGTGCAACCCAGTGATAACGGGCGAACAACCTGCTTTTATCGAAGTGTGCAAATGCCAGCAGACCGAACAAAAAGAAGATGGGCATGGCGGGCATGATGTAGCGTCCATGTTGATAGACGGGCAGGCGGGAGACATACAGCCACATGTAACCAAAGCACCAGATGAACGCCGCAAGACTGCCCCATGACCGTTCGCGAACGGATTTGACCAGCCAGCCGATCACGCCGGGCACCAGTACAAGGCTGGGTCCCACCAGCAATTGCAGGGACATCTGCCCAAGACGTTCGATGATGGGCAAATTCTGCCAGGCGGCATACTCCGCCTGCTTGGCATAGAACGTGTTGGGCATGGGCGTCCCGCCGATGGCGAGATTGAAGAGCAGATAAAAACAGAACAAAATGCCAAAGCCGATGAAATAACGCACGACCGCGTTCAACCGCGCGCGGAAATCGCCGCCGGTCAGGAGCATCGTCATCAAGGCGGGACCGAGCAGGGTCAAGCCGTCGGGGCGCACCCAGATCGAGAGACCGGTCAGCAAGCCCAGGGCGAGGTAACGAGGCGAGTTCGTCATCAACAGGATCAAAACAGCAGTGACGATCAAGCCGTGCAACAGGGTCTCCATCCCGGACATTGCCGCCCAAGCGAGATGCCATTCGAAGGCGATGAAGATGCCGACCCACGGAAAGCGCGGACGATAGGATGCAACGAGATTGCGCACCGCCCATTCGGAGAGCAAAGCGAGCGCGAAGAGCGTGATGATGCCAAGCGCAAAGGTCCAGATGTAGGGCGAGAGGCGGAGGAGAAAGCCGATGGCGAGCAACGCAGACCAAAGCGGCGCAGTGGAACCCGCCGAGGGGACGCCGGGACGGAATGCCCACTCGCCGTTCTGCGCGAGGTTGCGCGCATAGGTCTGATGGATCCACGAGTCGTCGAGCGGGAAGCCGATGGCATAGGTGAACTGACTCGCCAGCAAATAAATGACCGCGATCAGGATGACCGCGAGCGCGATGATCAGCAGGTCACGTTGGGAGATTTCACTTGTTGATCTTGAAGACATGCGTGCCATCCACCTCACCGATGAAAATAAAATCGCTGTTCCCTTCGGGCGCGTCCATCAAACTCTTGATCTGCGGGAGCGCCGCCTGCGGTTCGAGCACGAGATACTGCGCATCGAACTGCCCCGCCGCGGCAAGGATCGCATCCTCCCCGCCGTATGGAATGGAAATGGCAGAGCGCCCCGTGGCGATGTAATATCCCGGCGCGTTGCGGACGATGATCACATCATCTTCGGCGATCCCACTCTCGATCAGGAATTGCTCCACAACGGGATACCTCGCTTCGCCTTCGCCCCAGCCCAACGCAAAGACCCGCAAATAGGAGACGTAGACCGTCAGGATGACCGCGATCATGACCAGCACGCTTCGGAACAAAAATCTGGTCTGGTCGTTGCCCCAATTCCTTTTTCTCAGGGACAGCAGGATCGCATCCAAGCCCAGCGGAGCGAGCACCCACCACATCGGCTGGAGCGCCGCACCGGCATGGAAGAACGCGCCGCGCGCACCCGCAAACGGAAAAATGAACGACATGAC
>CAYPHR010000237.1:0-4996 GCA_964410375.1 uncultured Anaerolinea sp.
CGCTGCGATTGAATAAATAGGGATAGGCTAGGAAGGCGTCCGCCTCGCCTTTGCTGGTGTACACGGGAATCAATGTTGCGTGCGCCATGTGAGTTACTTCCTTTTTATGCAACCATGTCTTCTATATTATCAATGTCGCTGTATGTCCAGTAACGATTGACGAAAAAATTCCATAGCATCACAATACCAATGGCGGCGGCAAGAGTCAGGTTTTTTGCGTAGACCTCGGCTGTCAGGTGGGTGGTGTGGAGTACATTCTGCACGAAACGCAGCACGGGTGGTTCGGCAAAATGCAGGATCGGCGCGCGGATGGCAATGCCCGCCGCGTTGACAACGAAGAACATGCCAAGTTGGCTCATCAATGGGCGTGAGCGAGATTCCGGGTATGTCCACAGGCGGTTCCAGGTGAAATTGTTCAGCACAGCGCAGATGAAAGAGATCGTCCCTGCCAACACAAGCGGCATACCCGCCCAGTGGGAGAGCATGTTCATCACTGCGAAGTCAATAACCGAACCGAGCGCTCCCACCAGGGCGAATTTCACAAACCGATTGCGCTCTTTTACATCCGTAAGGATCATGCCAGTCCCAGTTTCTCCTTGAAGAACGGAATGGTACGGCGGATGCCCTGTTCGAGGTCGATCTTTGGTTCCCAATTCAAGATCGTTCGTGCGCGGGTGATGTCCGGCTGGCGCATTTGCGGGTCGCGGGCGCTGCGGGCGTTCTCCTGAAAGACAATCCCAGCCGGGTTGCCAGTGACCTTATTGATGGCTTCGGCAAACTGCAGAATGCTCATCTCCACCGGGTTGCCGATGTTGACAGGCATGTGCTCATCCGAATACAGCAATTTGACAATACCATCGACCAGGTCATCCACGTAGCAGAAGGAGCGGGTTTGTCCGCCATTGCCATAGACGGTCAATGGCTGTCCAAGCAGGGCTTGCTTCAATAAATTGGGCAGGGCGCGTCCGTCTTCCAGGTCCATGCGCGGACCGTAGGTGTTGAAGATGCGCACAATGCTGGTATTCACACCGTGGAAGCGGTGGTATGCCATCGTCAGCGATTCGGCGAAGCGTTTGGCTTCGTCGTATACGGCGCGTTCACCGACCGGATCCACATTCCCGGGGTAGGTTTCCGCCTGCGGATGGACTTCCGGGTCGCCGTAGATTTCACTTGTTGAAGCCAGCAAAAAGCGGGCGTTGTTCGCGCGCGCAATGCCGAGACAGTTATGCGTGCCAAGCGCGCCCGCTTTCATGGTTTGAATGGGCAGGTTGAAATATCCCGATGGCGATTGCGGATTGGGGCTGGCAGGTGAAGCAAAGTGCAGGATGGCATCCACCTTGCCGGGGACGAAAATATAATTCGAGACATCGCGTTTGTAGAACGAAAAATGTTCATTATCGGCGAGGTGTGCGATGTTATCCGGACTGCCCGTAATGAAATTGTCCATGCCGATGACTTCATGTCCGTCTGCCAGCAGGCGGTCACAGAGATGGGAGCCGAGAAACCCGGCTGCACCAGTGATCAAGATGCGCATTCTGATTTCCTTTATGCCTTTTATTTCCAGTCAATTTTATTGATCAGCCCGTCGCCGGTCACTTGATAGGCGGCGGCACTGCCACTGTCAACGAGCCAGAGGTTACCCTGATAAAGCACTGCAATAAAATCCCCCGATTGTCCTTCAAGCGGCGCGGGCGACCACACGGGAAGTTGAGGTTCGAGTCCGTTCGCGTCGATGGGCGGGAACAGCAGTTTCGCGTTCGAGCCGTCGCGGTCCATCACCATCAAACGATAGCGGCTGGTGTCGCTTTGTTCGATGAAAATGGATTGCAGGTACGCGACCTGAAAAGATTTCTCACTTCCGCTCGAGCGGATGGGGGAAGCGGACGGGTATGCGAACATCCCTGTCGAATTGACGAACGATACCGCCGCTTCGCTTTCGAACGAGATGCCTGAGAGGTCAAAATAAGGTGACTCCTCCCCGGCAATGGGAGCCGGTGCCGGCGCATGGCTGACGAAGTATAAACTATTCCCATCCGCGCCCCAGGCGATGGGAGGGATCCACGCCCAGTCACTGTGCGTATTGAGCGGCGTGATCTCCAACAACGGCTTGAGGTAGCCCTGATCCTGATCCACCAGCCCGATGCCGTCAGGTCTGGCGTATGCCAGCACCCCGGATGGTGAATAGTTAAAGGACATGCCCCACCAGCCATACACGCCGCCGCTGTTCGCGTTCAACAACCGCCGCGGACTTCCGCCCGTAATGCTGACACGGTACAGGTCATTGTTTGCCTGCCAGCCGGGCGCGGCGCTGCGCGGCTCGACGGTGGAATACGCCACCGAATTCGTGCCCGGAATCCATGCCGCAAAATGGACGACATTCTTTGCCTGCAGGGAGATCAGTCTAGGTTCGAGGTTCCTCGTCCGCACTGCCCACAGGGTGTTGATCTCTTCGTCAGCGGGTTTGCTGGATTTGCGCGTGAAGACCAGATATTCGCCGTTCGGCGAGAGCGTGAAGATGCGCCCATCCAAGTCTCCGGTGCTGACGATGACGCGGCGGTTGGCAGTGGAGCCTTCCATGATCCAGGCATTGCCGCCGGAAAGATATGCCAGTGTGCCGGGAATGTTCAACGGCGCGTAGGACGCCTGCGCGCCGATCATGACGATCTCGGGCAGGGCTTCCTTCAGGATGGTGGTTTTTACAACGGTTCGACTGACTTCGATATTATCTTCTGTGATGCTTCGATACGTGACTTCCTGCAAGCCGTTCACGCCAGCCTGTACGAGCCGCGTCTCGCCTTCGGGAAGCGTCTCATTACGGACGACCTGCCGCTCGAACGGGATGACGTCCTGTTCGGTCTGGAACTCTTCCACTACGCGCGTGATGGTGATGACATCCCCGTCGCTCAAGACTGTATAAAATGGCGGCTCGGTGCGGTCGAGACTTCCCGCCGTGATGCCGGCACTTTGCAGGGCTTGTGAGACCGTGCTTCCCGATGGGATGGGAATTTCCTGCCTTGCGCCATCCACAGCGACGATGACCGTGATGTCTTCGCCAAACTGCGGGGAGCGGCAGGAAACGATCAGCCAAAGGAAAGGTAAAAGCGCGAGAAGCAGGCGCGGGCGGAGTCCGAGGCGGGGCATGTCGGGTATAATCGTTTCGCTATCGGATGCGTCCTGTCAGTGTCATGATCCCGTCTGCGATGGTGATCGATTCCAATCGAAACCCGACGGCGACAGGACCGAGCGAACCGGTGAAGGCTTCGGAGATGAGCGCGGTGATGGCGGAGTTGAGACCTTCAGGCGCGGGCAGGGGACCGAAGTCGGCGGATGCAACTTCGATCTTCGGCTGACCGGTTGCTTCATCCACACCGACGTTCATGGTGATGAGCATGTTGGCGGTGAACCATCCCTGCGTGACCTTGCCGTACATTTGCATTTGACCGTTGCGCAGCAAGATCTGCGGGTCGGTGAACGGCGGATTGGTCTGTTGCGCCATTCTGTCTGCTATGAAAGAGGTGAGTTGACTCTCGGTGATCTGCAGGGAAACGATGCCCGTCTCGGCGCCGGCGATCAACGCCTGTTCGATCTGCTCCCGCAGGCTTTGCGCGTCATCGGTCGTGACCGGGACAGTCTGCGCGGGATAGTCGGGTCCGCCGGCAGATACCGTGCAAGCCAGCGTGGCAAGCACGAGAACGGCGACGAAAAGATACGGTTTGAAGTTTCTGTTTTTCATTTTTGTTTTTGTTCCAATATATAAATTTTAAGCGGAGTAATTATAGCATGAGCGACCCTCAGCCCAATTCAACCAGTGAACTGTCCCTTGCGGCAAAGATCGAAGCGATGCTGTTCGTTTCGGCGGAACCGGTGCCGCTCGGTCAGCTTGCGCAGGCGCTGGATGTGACTCCTTCGGTGGTCGAGCGCGGATTGAAGGAATTGGACGATTCTCTCTTAACCCGCGGCTTGCGTTTACAGCGAAACGCCGGGCGCGTACAGTTGACCACCGCCTCCGAGCTGGCTTCACTGGTGGAGAAGTTCCTCGGTCTGGAGGCTGTCACACACTTGAGCCGCGCCGCGCTGGAGACGCTGGCGATCATTGCCTACCAGCAGCCTGTCACCCGTCCGCAAGTGGATGCGGTGCGCGGCGTCAACAGCGATGCGATGATGAAAAGCCTGTTGAGCAAGGGGCTCATTCAGGAGACCGGGCGCACGGATGGACCGGGGCGTCCGATCCTGTACTCTACCACACCGGAGTTTCTACAACATTTCGGTTTGAATTCAATCATGGAACTGCCTCCGCTGGCTGTGCCGGCAGAGGCGGAGCCGGAACCTACAGAATTATTGAAGGGTTAGTATTCGTAATGCAGGAAAGACTTCAGAAATTGCTTGCCCAGGCGGGATATGGCTCCCGCCGCGCCTGTGAAGTGTTCATCACGGAAGGGCGCGTGCGCGTGAACGGCAAGGTCGCTGTGTTGGGGCAAAAAGCGGACCTGGCTGTGGATAAGGTCACGGTGGATGGAAAGGCTTTGGCGAAGAAAGAGGCGCTGGTGTACATCGCCTTGTATAAGCCGCGTAATGTGCTCTCCGCCGCCGAGGGACAGGATGACCGTCAGACGGTTCGGGGTCTGATCCCGCTCGAGGGGCATCTCTATCCCGTTGGGCGCCTCGACTTCGACTCCGAGGGCTTGATCCTGATGACCAACGACGGCGAGTTGACCAATAAGTTGACGCATCCGCGCTATGGACATGAGAAGGAATATCGTGTCTTGGTGGCGCGCCGCCCCGACGAGAAACAACTGGAGGCGTGGCGCAGGGGCGTGGTGTTGACCGATGGCGATAAAACCCAGCCCGCTGACGTGCGCTTTTTATCCACGTCCGGCAAAGGCGCTTGGATTCAGGTCATCATGGGCGAGGGGAAGAAGCGCCAGATCCGCGAGGTGGGGAAATTGCTGGGCTTGCCGGTCGTGAAGATCATCCGTTTGCGGATTGGCACGTTGAA
>CAYPHR010000238.1:0-4980 GCA_964410375.1 uncultured Anaerolinea sp.
CTGGACCCGCGACGGGGCACCTCGCTTCGGGTCTCTCCGGCGTGGGGCGCATGATCGAGCCGACGGAGATTCTCGGCCACATCCGCGCGGCGCTGGGCAGGGATGGAAAACTCGCGGGCAAAAAAGTTTTCGTCACCGCCGGCGGGACGCAGGAAGCGCTCGACCCAGTCCGCGTGATTACCAATCGCTCCAGCGGAAAGCAGGGCTACGCGCTCGCGCAAGCCGCCATCGACGCCGGTGCGGACGTGACTCTCATCACTACGCCGACGGCATTGACTCCGCCTGTCGGCGCGAAGGTCGTCCGCGTGGAGAGCGTGCAGGAGATGCTGGACGCGCTGATGAACGAATCCGCGGATGCGCTCATCATGGCGGCGGCGGCGGCAGACTTCCGCCCGAAGCAGGTTGCCAAAGAAAAGATGAAGAAACGGGACGGGATTCCGCAGATCGAACTTGAAGCGGCGCCGGATATTCTGAAAACGGTATCAGGCTCAACATCAGGAAAGAAGCGTTTCAAGGTCATGGTCGGGTTTGCAGCGGAGAGTCAAGCCCTTCTCGAAAACGCCTCCGAGAAGTTACAATCCAAAGGTTTGGATCTCATCGCCGCCAACGACATCTCCGCGCCGGATGCGGGCTTTGCCGTTGAGACGAACCGCATCACCTTGTTGTTCAAAGACAGCGCGAAGGAAGACCTGCCGTTGATGAGCAAGAGCGAAGCGGCTGAAAAAATCATCGAACACGTTGCACGGCTGTTGGAGTGATATGCGTATTTTAGTCATGTCGGATATTCATGCGAATTTCACCGCGCTCAAGGCGGTCTTGAACGATGCGGGGCATGTGGACGAGACTTGGTGCCTCGGCGACCTCGTCGGGTATGGACCCGACCCGAACGCCGTGGTGGAGGAAGTGCGCGAGATCCCCAATCTCACCTGCCTGATGGGCAACCATGACGTGGCGGTGATCGGCAAAATGTCGCTGGAGACGTTCAATGGCGAGGCAAAGCGCTCGCTGATGCATCATGAAAAAGTGCTCAATGCCAGCAATATGGATTTCATCCGCTCGCTTCCCGAAAGGACAAAAGTGCGCGGCGATGCGACCATCGCGCACGGCAGTCCGCGCGACCCGCTGTGGGAATACATCCTGAACGCGCTCACCGCGCGCCTGAACTTCGACCACTTCGAAACGCCGTGGTGTTTTGTCGGACATTCGCACATCCAGAGCATCTTTGCAAAGGATGAGAAGACCGACCGCGTCACCCTCGAATACACCAAGCCGGATGTGCCGATCCAGCTCCGCCCGAAGCTGATCCTGAACCCCGGATCTGTCGGTCAGCCCCGCGACCGTGACCCGCGCGCCGCCTACGCCATCTACGATACCGAGGCACAAACTTGGACTCCGCGCCGCGCGGAATACAACATTGCCGAAGTGCAGGAACGCATCCGCGAGGCAGGTTTGCCCGAGAAACACGCAACACGAATCGCGGAAGGCTGGTAGCGGAACTATTTCTCTCGAATGTTCGTCCTTTGGACAGAGAAATCACCAAAGGTACAAGGAGAAGAAGATGAAACGCATTATGCCATTTAGTTTGATCGTCATCGCGGCGATCGTGTTGTCCGCGTGCGGGGCAGCCGCTCCAAAAAATTCCGAAAGCGGGATCGAGCCGATGTACGACATGGCTCCCATGCCGATGATGGCGGAAGCCCCTGCCAGTGAAGAATATTACGCAGGTGATGCGGCTCAGGGCGGAGGTGGAGTCGCTGCCGCCAACGTCGAACGGATGATCATCGAAAACGCCGAGATCACCATCGTCGTTGCGGACGTGGAAGCCCGCATGGAAGAGATCCAGACCATGGCGACCACCATGGGCGGTTTTGTTGTATCGTCCAATGTATATAAAACCTTCCGCAATAACGTCGAAGCGCCGGAAGCCACACTGACCATCCGCGTGCCGTCCGAGAGCCTGAATGATGCGCTGGACCAGATCAAAGAGAACGCGGTGGAAGTGCAGAACGAAACACGATCCGGGCAGGATGTCACTGCGCAGTATGTGGATCTGCAATCCCGCCTGAAGAATCTCGAAGCCGCCGAACGGCAATTGACCGACATCCTCGAAACCGCCACCGAAACCGAGGACGTGGTCAACATCTTCAACCAACTGGTCTATTACCGCGAGCAGATCGAACTGGTCAAGGGGCAGATGAAATATTACGAGGAAGCCGCCGCGCTTTCCGCCATCAGCATCCGCATCGTTGCCGAAGCGACCATCCAACCGATCGAGATCGGCGGTTGGGAGCCGCAGGGCGTCGCGCGCGATGCCATCCAGGACTTGATCTATTTCTGGCAGGGTTTCGTGGAGTTCCTTATCTACTTCGTCCTGAACACCGTGCCCGTCCTGATCACCATCGGCATCCCGCTCTATCTGGTCTTCCTCGGCGTCCGCGCGCTGTACCGCAAAATGCGTGGAAATAAAAAGAAGGTTGAAGAGAAGGTCGAGCCTGAAGCCAGGAAAAAGCAGCAGTAAACAGAAACAAGTATCGGTGAGGACGGCAGCGCTGCCGTCCTCATTTGTTTTATATAATGCCCACGGTCACAAATTGCGCTTTCCTCCTTCTCTAAAAAGCGCAATTTGTGACCGCACTGGGTATAATCAATGCAATGGATGCCCTGATCAACGACGCTCGCACGCTTTTCAATGTCCACCTCACGGCGCGGCAGGTGATGGCGCTCATCAACTACGAGAAGGAGTTGGTGGAGTGGAATCAGAAGTTCAACCTGACCGCCATTCGGGATGTGGAGTCGATCCGCACCAAGCATTTTCTGGATTCATATTCCTGTGTGCTGGCGTGGAAAGGCATGCCCCCGCTTCGCCTCGTGGACGTTGGAACTGGTGCGGGGTTCCCGGGCATTCCCATCAAGATCGTCTATCCGACCATGCATGTCACGCTGGTGGAGTCAGTTGGCAAAAAGGCGATGTTCTGCCAGCACATCATCAGCAAGCTCGGGCTGGAGGATGTGGAGGTCATTCAGACGCGCGCGGAAACACTGGGACAAAACCTTGCGCACCGCGAAACCTATGATTATGCTGTCGCGCGCGCGGTTGCCAATCTCAACATCCTGAGCGAGTACCTGCTTCCGCTCGTCAAGGTCGGCGGGACGATGCTCGCGCAAAAAGGCGAAAGCGGACCCGCCGAGGCGCAGTCCGCTGAAAAGGCGATGAAGTTGTTGGGCGGAAAATTGAAACAGATCATCCCCGTCGAATTGCCCGGTGTGCCCGATGACCGTTATCTTGTGCTCGTGGACAAGGTCGCCGCCACGCCGCCGAAGTATCCGCGCAAGGCGGGCATCCCGATGAAGACGCCGTTGTAAAAAATCATGGACACGGCATTGCCGTGTCCATGTAAATTAACATCCCTCTTCCACAACCCTGATCACATCTTCCTTGTTGGGAACGATGCACAGAAACTCGAACGGTTCCCCTCCCGTATTCTCATACGAATGGATCACACCCGCCGGGATAAAGACTGCATCTCCCGTCTTTACATGATGCGTCTCGTCGCCGATGGTGATGGTCGCTTGTCCGCGCAGGACGTATTGCTCGTGCTCCACCTCGTTGGTATGGCGCGGCATTCCTCCGCCGGGTTTCATGGAGAACTTCCGCAAGGCGAAGTTCGGTCCCTCCTGCGAGGAGATCAATACCTGAATGGTCGTATCCTTCCCTGCGGCAACGTTTTTCACTTCCACTTCGTTCGAATGTTTAACGGTCATGTTTGCCTCCGTTTTTGGGTTATTCGCTCAACAGCCATTCTTTTGCCTTCTCGATGTCATCGAACTGGCGGAAGTTATATCCGCGGTTCCGGAAGACCGTTTCCATGAAATGCGTGTTTTCGCTCATCTCACTGAACACCATGGCGATCTTCCAGCGTTGTGAGATGCCGATCTGCTTGTTCACATCAGGGCGCTCGTAATATTCAAAAAGGCTCAGGGCAAAAGTCGTGTTACGGTGGTCTACGATCTGCCGGTCACAGCGATGGCGGGCGGCGGCTTCCACGATCTCCATCACCATCGCATTCGCGGACTCGGCGGTCAACACCCCCTTTGTCCTTATGTACAAATAGTCCTCGCTGGAATAATATTCGATCTGCCATTCCATGACGGTAACTATAATACAAAAGGCGTGACGGAGCAAAGGGCATCCGTCACGCCTGCGTTGAAAGACCTATTTGCCGAACCACATGCGTGCCAGCAAATTATCCTTTTTGATGAACTGATGGTACATCGCCGCGCCGAAGTGAAGCGCCACCAACAGCAGCAACAGCCAGGAGATAAGTCCATGACCGCCGCGCGGGAGGTAATCAAAGAAATCGGGCGGATACGGCTGCGCGCCTCCGAACACTGCCGGCAGGTTCGCCAGCTGATACATGCCAAGTCCGCTGACAGCCATGCCGATCAACAGCAGGTACAGCAGGAAATGCGTCGCTTTGGCAACAAAATTCAGGAAGGCATTGCCGGCATCCGCAGGCGCGGGACGTTTGGTGGTGAAGCGCAGCACCAAACGGATGATAAGCAAAAGGGCGATCCCGCCGCCGATGTAGGTGTGGGATTCCAACATCATCACCTTCTGCGGATCATCCGGCGAAATACCGGGCATGGCAAACTTGCCGACGCCCAGCATCATAAAGACAAGCAAAGCCATAAGCCAGTGGATGACGACATGAACAGGGTGGTAACGTTTGGGGGCAGTTTCAGACATGATTCTTCTCCTCGAATTTGGTCTGTGTGCGTTTATTTAAATTATGACTATTCCTTAAATTACTTTCTTACGAAACATGAGTGGTGTAAAATGGGAACAGTTCAAGTTTTCCCCCGCCGCTGTTCGGCGGGTACCTTAAATCCAAAGGAGATCTTCCCCCATGTATCACACTCTTATCATCGTTGGCAATGTAGGCAGAGACCCCGAAATGCGTTATACGCCAACCGGTCAGG
>CAYPHR010000239.1:0-751 GCA_964410375.1 uncultured Anaerolinea sp.
AAAAGCCCGCAACGAAAACTTCAGCCAAGATCAAGGTTGTCAAGAAAGAGACGCCAAAAGGTAAGAGGAAGAAGAACAAATAATCGGTTGTTTTGTGAGTTTAATCTCCCCAAGGATATTGGGATAATTGTATTGTGTTTCTACCGGCTGTCTCTGCGATTTTTATGATTGCATTGGTTGTGTTGATGTCCAAGGGTGTAAAGTGGGAGAGATACAATTCACCATGCGATGTTATGATCACTGACGATGTGAGAGTAAAACGCAAGGTGCCATGAACCGTGTGGGTAATTTCAAAAGGGTCAAGCATGAATTCCCTGTCATCTTCAAAGGTGGATACTCTGCGCCAATATCGGGCAAATAAGGGATATTTTTTCATATTATGCAATTCATCCATGAGTTCAGCATAACGTCGTTTGGCTCGATAGCGAATGCTTGACTCGCGGAAGGCTCTCAGTATGGCAATCAAGGATTCATTAGAGCTTTCGTGAAAAACACTGGTGATTTCCGGATTAAAAGCGATTGTTAGATTGTTGATGCGTGATTTTTTGTTTTGAGAGAATGTTCCCAAGGCGGTGACGTTCACCTGCATGGTTTCCAGCAAGAGGTTGTTGACAGCAATGACATCGCCAAAAACATCTCCTAGGTGTGCCGGCGCATACATTTGAGACATTAAATTGATTAGATTTTCGATGATCTTTTCTGTTTCGAAAGCATTGGTGGGATTGGTGAGGCTTGGTTGCCGGAGTAATTG
>CAYPHR010000239.1:761-4978 GCA_964410375.1 uncultured Anaerolinea sp.
AAGAAAGAACTCTCGGCGTTCAATGCTGGTCAATTGCAAGGCGTTGGCGAGGCGGAACAATAAGTCGGGTTCAAAGTACTTTTTTGCACCTCGCTCAATATTGCTTAATGTGGCGCTTTCGATTTCAGCATGTTCAGCCAGTTGCGCTTGTGTCCAACCCAGTTCGATTCGTAGCATTGCGACTAAGGTTCCAAACTCAAGTCTTTGCATTGATAAAAAGCCTCCAGTACGATTTTTCCAATTATAACCACCCAGCCTTGGCAGATAGGGATATAAAGTTGTGCGCAGAGTGGTCGAGCAGTATATGCGGGCAGGGAGATGCGGATTCGGCAGAGTCAACTGTCGGCTTGGGAAGAGGCGCTGCGTGTAGCCGATTTATGAATCCTAGATAAAATAATCCCTACAAATGCCATACGATTCCATAACAAACTGACATTTGTCATTGACTTGCTCTTTGAATAAGGCTATACTCGTTGACATAGAGGTAATGCCGCCATGAGCTTATTTTATGGAGATACCCTGGTTTGTTGACACAGACACGCGATATGACCGCGTGTCTTTTTTTATATTCTCTACACAAAAGGAGACTTATGCCATGGACTACGGAATGATCGGCAAGATCGAGAAAGCAAAGCGATATGCTGAAGACCGCAAACGGTTCCATTTCAATAAATTTGAGCTTACTTTTCGTGGTGATAACAACGATCACCACGTTACCTATGATACTGGTGTGTTCAACTGTGACTGTGAATTCTTCCTGACCCATAAACGCTGCGGGCATTCGATGGCGCTCGAGATCCTGCTCAAGGATATGATCGCCGAGACCGTGGACGCCTGATAACAACTGAATAATTTCAGCCGCCCTTCGTCCTGCGGAGGGCGGTTTTGTTTTGGCGCATTCTCATTAAATCTTAAAGAATGTAGTGTAAAATCCTTCGCATGAAAGAAAAATTTTCACGTAGAGATTTCTTAAAACTGAGCGGACTTGCCCTCGGCGGGCTGGCGTTTTCACCTTTTATGCCCGGTTTGACCGATTTCGACGACAGCTTTGTCGTGCGCATCGCCACAGCCCAGATGCCTGTCCGCAGGGAGCCGACCGACGAAAGCCGCATCGAACTGACCTGGTATCGGGACGAGTTGGTGCATGTATATGGCTCGGTCACGGCAGAGGAGCCTCTGCACAACCCGGTCTGGTATCGCGTGTGGGGCGGATATATCCATCGCGGACGTTTGCAGCGCGTAAAGACCATTTATCAGAACCCGCCCAATTCCATCCCGGAGGGGCAGCGTCTGCTTACGGATGTTTCCGTTCCGTTCACCACTCCGTACAAATATTCACGGACGTTCGGTTGGGAGCCGATGGCGCCGCCGCTGTATTACGGTTCTGTCCATTGGGTCGAAGCGCTTGAAGAAGGACCGGAAATGGCGGAGTACAAAGGTCCCTGGTATCGCATCTATGACGAACTCGATTCGGTAAAACCCTATTTCGTCCCTGCCATTCACATGCGCATTTTACCGCCCGACATTATGGAGCCCATCTCTCCCAATGTTCCGTATGAAAAGAAATTGATCGAAGTCAATCTTTCCACCCAGCGATTGTATGCCTATGAAGACGGCAGCCTAGTCTTTGAAACCAACATTTCCACTGGTGTGTTCAGCAGGTCCACGGCGGGCACGGGCATCAGCACCATCACGCCGACCGGTACATTCACCATTGTGGATAAGGTCCCTGCCAAGCATATGGGTTACAGTTATTTCAGCAGTGAGACCACCGGCAACCTGCTTGCCGACGTGGATAACTACGTCCTGCCGGGCGTGCCGTGGACGCTGTTCTTCACCACGCAGGGGCATGCCTTTCACGGCACCTATTGGCACGAGAACTTTGGCACGCCGATGAGCAAAGGCTGCATCAACATGCGTAACGACGAAGCTAACTGGCTCTTCCGTTGGGCGCGCCCCATCTCCCCGTCAGACGCGATCGCAACTCGTGGCATCGGAACCAAGGTCGAAATCCATTATTAACTCTTTGGGATGTCTTCTCCCAATCCCGCCTCCATCTCACAAGGATACATCTCAACATGCCGCTTCTCCACTGGACCGGAAAGCATCTTCCCCCGCCTGAGCCTGCTTCGGTTATTCTCGATTCCATTCTCTACCCGAAAGGACGCGGCTATCCCAAATCCCGTCCCGATGGGCGCGTGATCCTTGGCGATAACCTTGCTGTGATGGCGGCGTTACTGCCCGAATACGAAGGGCGCATTAATCTCATCTATGCCGATCCTCCATTTTTTACCAATCGGAAATTTTCCGCGCGTGTTGGCAAAGGCGAAGATTCGCGCAAGCCTTCCAAGTGGAAACTGGCAGAGGGATATCACGATTCCTGGGCGGATATGGATTCGTATCTGCAATTCCTGTACGAGCGTCTCTCGCTGATGCACCGTTTGCTCGCCCCGAACGGAACCTTATATCTCCACCTCGATTGGCACGCTGACTCCCATGCTCGCCTGATCCTGGATGAGATCTTCGGCGCTGATAATTTCATCAACGAGATCGTGTGGGTCTATCATGGACCGTCGCCGATCCGCACAGCATTCAACCGCAAGCATGACGTGATCCTGATGTACGGCAAAAGCAAAGATTATGTCTTCAACGTGGATGATATCCGCGAGCCGTATAACCCGAACACTGTCAATACTTTTAAGTCATCGCGCAAGGCGGGCTTTGGCAAAGTCCCTGATCTGGAGCGCGGCAAAGTACCCGAAGATTGGTGGTATTTCCCCGTGGTGGCGCGCTTGCACAGCGAACGGACGGGATATCCCACTCAAAAACCTGAAGCTCTGCTGGAACGCATCATTCTGGCTTCATCCAATAAGGGAGACCTTGTAGCGGACTTTTTCTGCGGTTCCGGGACAACCGCTCTAGCGGCGGCAAGACATGGACGTAAATTCATCACCTGCGACGAATCCATGCGGGCGGTGCAGACTGCGTGTACGCGGCTGGCGGGGACCAAATCCGTGTTTACGATGGAGCGCGATACAAGGGTCAAAAGTGAAATTGCTTCAAAATCGAAGAAGATCAAGGTCATTTTGGAAGACGGCATTGTGCGTTTGAAGACGACGCTTGATGTGGATTTCTGGGAGGTGGACCCGGCTTGGGATGGGAAGATCTTCCGGAGTGCTGCACAGGCATATCGTCACGTGCGAAGCGGGGAGATCCCGATGGAGTTAAAAATAAAAACCGGAGGCAGGGTTTGCATCCGGTTGGTAACGGTCGAGGGAAAGCAGTTCCAGTTACACGTCTAAGCGATACCCGACGCCTCGGATGGTTTTTAGAAGTTTCGGATTGTCAGGGTCGAGTTCGATGGCGCGGCGCAGCCAAGAAATGTGCACATCGAGGGTGCGGGTGTCGCCGGTGTAGTTCGTTTCCCACGCTTTTTTGAAGAGCGCTTCGCGTTCGACGACTTCCCCATGTTTGTCCATCAATAAATTCAGGAGCGTGACGAGGCGGGGGGTAAGTTTGGTGCTTTTTCCGAAACAGCGGACGCGCCTTTTTTCAAGGTCGAGCCGAATGGGACCGATATGCAGGATGTTCTTGCCGTCGCCGGGCAGCAATGGTTTGATGCGGTTGACAAGTTTTTGGACGGTGAAGGGCAATGTCAATACAGCATCGGCGGCATCCTTGCTGACTTCTTTGTCATCTTCAAGGATGAGGATGATGGGAAGTTTTGCATCCTTTTCACGAATGGATTGGCAGATGCGCAAGCCCGTGCTGCGCAGGGATGCGGCATTGACCACGACCAGGCTCGGGCTGACTTCCTTCAATAGCGAAACAGCCTTGCTGCCGTTCGGGGCAATGTGGACATCAAATCCCTTCTTCTGCAATTCCAGTGCAAAAGAAGGGATCTCTGCATGTTTTACTTCGATAACCAGAAGCGTGGTGGTTTTCATAATGTGATTTGCAAATTGCCTTTAACGTTTTATCCACACGAACAGGTTGGATTTAAGTTTGTTAAGGTATGTTCATTATACACCATATCTTAACAAATCCCTTCAATCCTTGGTACTATTTCATCAAGCGATACGTTGCATGATCGTTCATTCTATTTTCAATAAATCGCTTGACTTTTTTTGAGTTACTTGGTAATATCGGCGGGCTCAACAACCGATGCGGGGTGGAGCAGTGGCAGCTCGTCGGGCTCATAACCCGAAGGTCGCAGG
>CAYPHR010000240.1:0-4940 GCA_964410375.1 uncultured Anaerolinea sp.
TCTCCGTCCACCTCGACGATTGCAACGCAGACTTCGCCATCGGCTGCACCTACAAATATCTCAACGGCGGTCCCGGCGCGCCAGGCTTTTTATACGTCAACAAAAATCTGCAAGAAAAACTTTCCTCGCCCATCTGGGGCTGGTGGGGTCAAAAAAATCCCTTCGACTTCGACCTCGATTACACCCCCGCCCCCGGCGCACAGCGCTTCATGGTCGGCACACAACCGATGATTTCTCTCCTCACGATGGAAGCCGCCCTCGAACCGCTCCTCCAAGCAGGTATGGACTCACTCCGTGAGAAATCAATCCTGATGACGGACTACGCCTCATACTTAACTGAAACCTGGCTCGTCCCCTTCGGCTTTTCGCTTGGCTCCCCAGTGGACTCTGCCATGCGCGGCTCGCACATCTCCATTCGTCATCCCGAAGGCTACCGTATCAACCGCGCCCTCATCGAAGAAATGAACCTCATCCCCGACTTTCGCGCGCCTGACAATCTGCGCCTCGGTTTCGCTCCGCTTTATCTCTCTTTCACCGACCTGTGGGAAGGTTTTGATAGAATCCGCAGAGTGATGGAAGAGAAACGCTACGAGAAATATCCGAAACAGAAATTGGCTGTGACGTAATTGGACAATTGACGGTAGACGGTGGACAGTTGCGCGGTCAATGGTCTACCGTCTACCGTCAAAGAAGGAAAAAATAATGGAAACCAAACCCGACACTATCAAAATCTCGGCTTCCCACAAGGAAGAAATCTTTGCCACGCGCGCGGACTTGCATGTGACCGTCAAAGGCGCATCCATCGTCAGCGGGGCGGAGGCGATGAAAAAAGCACGGGAGGTGAGTCAACTCGTCGAAGCGCTGACCAGTTTTGGGATCGGGGAGGAGGCGGTCACATTGCAGGGAGTCCACATTGAAACGGCGAGCGGCGCGTTGTTGAAATCATCCAGTGCGGTGTATCGTCTGAAGATCCGCTGTGACGATCTGGGGCAGTTCGCAGGCATGTTGGATGTGATCGCGTCGCAGAAAAATGCGTCGCTGGATCGCGTGACGTGGAAATACGATGAAGACGAGGCGCGCGAACGGATGCTAAATCTCGTGATCGAAAAGGCGAAGCGCAAGGCGGAGAAGGTGGCGGCTTCGTTGGGCGTGAAACTGCTCGGCGTGTATGATTTCATCGAGAACGCGTATGACGAAGAAGCGCCGATGCCATATGCCGCTCAGATGATGATGAAATCGCGCGCGGCTGCCGCTCCCGAACCGAGTTTGGAGATGGATGTGCAGCACAACAAGACCATCCATGTGAGCGTGGATGTCTGGTATCGCGTCTCGGCGTTTTAAACTCTAGCAAATTTGTTCTATCAATGGTAGAATCTCTCCTTCCCCAGGAGAGATTCTTTATGTCCCCTACAATTACTGTCCAACAATTGAGCAAGACATATCAAGTGCCCGAACGCGAAGGCGGATTCGGCGCGGCGGTGCGCGGATTTTTTAACCGTAAATATAAAGATGTCAAAGCGGTCCAGCAAGTGGATTTCACCATCGAGCGCGGCGAGATCGTCGGCTTTCTCGGTCCGAATGGCGCAGGCAAGACTACCACGCTTAAGATGCTTTCCGGCTTATTGCATCCAACAGGCGGCAGGGCGGAGGTGCTTGGTTTCACACCGTGGGAACTAAAGCCCGAATACCTGCGTTCGATGACGCTGGTGATGGGTCAGCGCAACCGCCTTTCGTGGGACATCCCTGCGGCGGACTCGTTCCTGTTGCATCAGGCGATCTACCGCATCCCTGACGACGAATATAAAAAGACATACAAAGAGTTGGACGAACTGCTCGAACTCGAGCCGCTGATGAAAAAGCCCGTCCGCAACCTTTCGCTGGGCGAGCGGATGAAGTGCGAGATCGCGGCGGGACTTCTGCACCGCCCCAAGGTTCTGTTTTTGGATGAGCCGACCATCGGTCTCGATCTCACTGGTCAAGCGCGCATCCGCGAATTTGTCGAAGAATACAATAAACGCACCGGCGCGACCGTCCTGCTCACCAGCCATTACATGGCGGACGTGACCGCGTTATGCGAACGCATCATTATCATCCATCACGGTCAGTTGAAATACGACGGCGGTATTCACACGCTCTCAAAGAAGATTGCGCCGTTTAAGTTGATCGGCGTTGCGCTTGCCGAGGCGAATTCACATGACCTTTCGAAGTATGGTGAACCCGTTCAAAACGAAGAGGACTGGGAGAAGCGCTACATCCAGGTCAAGGCGGAGGACGTGACGCGCGTCACATCCCGACTTTTGGCTGACCTGCCCATCCACGACATTACCATCGCCGATCCGCCTATCGAGGACGTGATCGAGCAGGCGTTCAATTCGTAAGGGCAACCCTTCAATGTTTATCAGGAGCGCTACCTGCATGGGCGGGTCGCCCCTACGGACATCAGGGAGAAATAATGTTCCTCAACAACACACGACTCTGGCAGGTGAATTGGGCGGAGCAATGGCAGTACCGCGCCAATCTCATCATGTATCTGCTGTACTGGCTGGTCTCGCCCATTATCTATCTCGCCGTGTGGACGAGTATCGCGAACGTCAAAGGCGAGGTCAACGGGTTTACCGCCAACGATTTCATCACCTATTACATGGTGCTCTTGATCGTCGATCAGATCACCAGCAACATCATCATCCACACCTTTGCGTACAAAATTCAGGACGGCTCGCTTTCGGGAGAATTGATCAAGCCCATTCATCCCATGCTGACGAACGCGCTCGTCAATAACGTGGCGTTCAAGATGTTGACCATTATGGGTTTGGTGCCCATCTGGATCATTCTGTTCTTCCTTTACAAACCCGATTTTAGCGGTGTGTCATTGGTTGGCATCCTGCTTGCCATTCCCGCCATGCTGCTGGCATTCTTTATCGGCTACCTGCTTTCCGCCGCCATCACTTCGCTTGCCTTCTGGACGACGCGTGTGTACTCCATCCACGAATTCTACTTCGCGCTGATTCTGCTGTTTTCTGGTCAGTTTGTGCCGCTCACGCTCATGCCGCAGATCATTCAGGATATTGCTCAATATCTCCCATTCCAACTGCTCATCTATTATCCCATTCAGTTGATCCTCGGCAGGTTGTCCGTCGACCAGATCATTCATGGTTACGTGATGTCGTTCGTCTGGTTGGGAGTTGCATTACTCTTCTTCAATTGGGTCTGGCGCAACGGTGTCAAGCGGTATTCCGCAGTGGGAGCGTAATCCATGTATGCACTGAAACTTCTCTCCGCCTTCTTCAAAGTAAATGTGCAAATGGCGCTCGCCTATCGCGCCGACACGGTCGTCAACATTCTGCTCAACTTGATGTGGCTTGGCTGGGAACTGCTCAGCTTGAGCATCATCTTTAACAACACCGAAACCCTCGGCGGCTGGGGCATCGGCGAACTGATCGCCCTGCTCGGCGTCTTCCGCCTCGTCAACACATTGATGATCGCGCTCGTCTGGCCCAACACCGAAAAATTCAACCAATCCATCCGCGATGGCTCGATGGACTACACCATCCTCCAGCCCGTCAACAGCATGTTCCTCGTCACTTTCTCGCGCATCACCGTCTGGCGGATCTGGGATCTGGTGCTCGCTGTGATCTTGATCGTGGTCGGAATCAACATGTCCGGTGACGTGACCTCCCCGCTTCAGATCCTGACCTTTGTCCTGCTCGCCATCACAGGCACGATCGTCATCTACAGCCTTTGGATCGTTCTCATCGCGCTCACTTTCTGGTTCACCAAGTTCGACAACAACGTCACCATCCTCCAGGCGTTGATGGATGCGGGGCGTTACCCTGTCACGGTGTATCCTGTTTGGCTGAGGGTGATCGTCACCTTCATTATCCCCATCGCTGTAGCGACGACCATTCCGCTTCAGGCACTTCGCGGCGAATTGATCACCGGGCAAGTGTTGATGTACATCGCCATTAGCATCGCCAGCTTTTGGGTGGCTTCCATCGTCTGGAAAGCCGGGCTGAAACGATACAGCGGAGCGAGTAGTTAGAAAAACAAAAACCAGAGACCAAAGTCTCTGGTTTTTGTTTTCAGTGAAAGTCAATTTACTTGCGGGCAAGCACCACGACCGAGGCTCCATCCGCGGAGGTGAGCGTCAGGGTGTCGCCGTCGAGTTGGAAAGTGACCGGGTTCTCGGACAGTGCGCCGAGCACAGCGCTTTCCTGGTCAGCAACGGCTTCGCAGTACATCATCGTCGAAACGATGGCGTCAAACGTGATCTCGTTGCCATTTACTTCATACTCTGCGCCGAAGCCGTTACAGCCTACATTGCCGCCGAATTGACCATCTTCGCCGAACGAGATGGCGGTTTCCACTTCAGAGTGGGCGGCAGTTGGGCTGGATGCGCTGCCGTAGGAAACCAGTTCCCATTCGCCGGTGATGGATGCGGGACTTGCGCCTCCGCTGGTGCAGGCGGCGAGCAGCGCTCCGATAAGGGTTGCAATTAATAACAGGGTGGTCTTCTTCATTTTATTTTCTCCATATCAGTGTTTACTTTAGGAACGCACAACCCCGTGGATTTGTTCCCCGTTCTTATGCAACGCTCATATTTTGATTGGATCCGTTGCGGTTTCCTACATGGATTCATCCGCGTCCCTGGCGGTGATGAGAAGAAAGCGGAATGAATTTAAGGATTAATATGATACAAAGCAGATATTTATTGTAAAATTAAGCCATTCTCTCGTCTACTTTTCAGGAAATGGGTGCTCTATGGCAAGGGTTTTCGTCTCATACTCACGGAAAAACAAGGAGTTCTGCAAACGTCTCGCGGATGAATTCCAGAAGCGCGATATTCATATTTGGGTGGATTGGGAGGGAATCCCCCCCACCGTGGATTGGATGAACGAAATTCAACAGGCGATTGAGGAAGCCGACACCTTCCTTGCCATTGT
>CAYPHR010000241.1:0-4936 GCA_964410375.1 uncultured Anaerolinea sp.
ATGGGAAGCACTGGTCGGCGGCAAAGGCTTGCGTGTAGGCAAACGGGTGTTCATTGAGGTGAACGACACCGCCTCGAACGTCACAGCCGAGATCATCGAAATCTTGGACGGCTCGGAGCGGCTGGTCAAATTCTCCGAACCCATCGAACCATATTTCACAAGAATCGGGCATGTACCGCTCCCGCCGTACATCCACGAGACCTTGAACGATCCCGAACGCTATCAAACCGTTTTTGCCAAAGAGACAGGCTCCGCCGCCGCGCCCACGGCTGGACTGCACTTCACGCCGGAACTGCTCGATGAGCTTCAAAGGATGGGCGTGCGAATCGCCTACGTCACCTTGCATGTCGGCTTGGACACGTTCGCACCGGTCACCGAGGATGACCCCGCAGAGCATAAAATTCACAGCGAATGGTGCCATCTCCCGCAAGAGACGGCGGATGCGATCAACGAAACCAAACGGAATGGGGGACGGGTCATTGCGGTTGGCACGACATCCGTGCGGACATTGGAAAGCGCAGGGCAGAAAGCGATACTCGATACTCGAATATCGAATACCGAATATCGAATATCGGCTTTCTCCGGTCCCACATCCCTTTACATCCTGCCCGGTTACCAATTCAAAATCGTGGATGCGATGATCACCAATTTCCATCTGCCCAAGTCCACGCTCATCATGCTGGTCAGCGCCTTTGCGGGGCGCGGGCGTATTTTGTCCGCGTATGAAACGGCGATTCAAGAAGGCTATCGCTTTTATTCTTTCGGGGATGCGATGCTGATTCTATAATGTCATTGCGAGGAACGAAGTGACGAAGCAATCCCAGCTTGAACAATTGAACAACGAAATAATAAAATGCCGCAAATGTCCTCGTCTTGTCCAATGGCGCGAGGAAGTGGCGCGGGTCAAGCGCAAGGCGTACCGCGATCACGAATATTGGGGCAAACCCGTGCCGGGATTCGGCGACTCCGCTGCGCGCGTGCTGGTGGTGGGACTGGCTCCCGGCGCGCATGGCTCGAACCGCACGGGGCGTCAATTCACCGGCGATGCTTCGGGCGACTTTTTGTTCCCAGCGTTGCACCGTGCCGGGTTTGCGAACCAACCTCAAGCGGAGTCGCGAAGCGATGGTCTCATCCTGAACGACATGTACATCACCGCCTCGGGTCGCTGTGCCCCGCCCGACAATAAACCATCCACAGAAGAATTGAACAATTGCCAGCCGTTTTTGGAGCGCGAGATGCGGCTCATCCAGCCGAAGGTGATCGTGTGCTTGGGTAAGATTGCCTTTGACCGCGTTCTCAAAATATCTGCGGTTCGCGGATTGAGATTTTCGCACGGCGCGTCATATCAACTCGAAACGGGTCGATGGATCCTGTGCTCGTATCATCCGAGTCAGCAGAACACGTCCACCAAAAAATTGACGGTGGAGATGTTCGATGCGATTTGGATAAAGGCAAAAGAACTCGCAGATCGGACGTGATTTGAAAAACGCATGGCGATATGTGGCAGTGACGCTGGCGCTTGCCTTGCTGCTTGCCACGACAGTGTTCGTATTTTGGGCAGGGGATGCGGCTCCCGCAACCGACGCCGCGCTGGATGCCCTGCAGTCGGATTCGCAGGTATACGTTAGCGCGGAGAACGGCTGGGTCATCTTTTTTCCTGCCGAAGACCTGCGCCCTGAAACCGGTTTTGTCTTTTACCCCGGCGGGCGCGTGGATTACCGCGCATATGCGCCGGTGTTGCGGTTGATCGCCGGGCGCGGATATTTCGTGGCGCTCGTTCCGGTTCCGTTGAATTTGGCAATGTTCGATATCAACGCCGCGGCGCGCGTGCAGGCGAAATATCCTGAGATTCAAAATTGGTTCGTCGGCGGACATTCACTCGGCGGTGTGGCGGCTTCGTCGTATGCCGCCAGCCATCCCGACATCAAAGGCGTGGTGTTGTGGGCATCCGCTCCCGGAAATGATTCGTTGAAGGTCGCGGATGTGCCCGCGCTTTCGGTCTATGCCACGCGTGACGGAGTCTTTTCGCTGCAAATGATCCAGGATTCGCGGACATTGCTCCCTGCGGATGCGCGCTTCGTCGCCATCGAGGGCGGCAACCATTCACAGTTCGGCTCGTACGGTCTTCAAGCTGGTGACAACATCCCGGACATTTCCTCCCTCGAGCAGTGGACCCAGACCGCCGAAGCAACGGTTGAATTCTTTATGGAAGTACTACGTTGATTTATGAAGCATTGGAAAAAGACAGTCATCCTCTTTCTGGTCTTTGCCTGCGCCACGCTGGCGTTTGGACCGTTTGCCGTTCCAGTCCCTGAACTGGACGGGTTGGTTTCCGAGCAGACCTTTATCGAACCCGACAGCAAATTCATCGAGATCAACAATGTGGACATCCACTACAAGGAGGCGGGAGAGGGCGGGCAGACCTTCATCCTCCTGCATCCCTTCGGCGGGAGCACCTTCTCATGGCGTGAAGTCATGGATGATTTCGCGCATATGGGGCGCGTCATCGCCTATGACCGTCCTGCCTTCGGGTTGACCGAACGTCCCATGCCGGAGGATGATGATTGGGTGGAAAACCCCTATGGAATGAAAGCCAATGTCGAAATCCTGCGCAGCCTGATGGACGAATTCGGCGTGGAGAAAGCGGTGCTGGTCGGCAACTCAGCCGGCGGCGGATTGGCTGTGGCGTTCGGGCTGGAATACCCGGAGCGGGTCGAAGCGCTGATCCTGGTCGATCCCGGCGTCGGCGGCGGACGCGGTCCGCAATTCCCTGCCTGGGCAATGCCGGTCATGTGGACTCCGCAGATGCGGCACATCGGTCCGCTCATGATGCGCGATTACATGGAACGGCTTCCGCGCACCATCGAGCGCGAGTGGTATGATGGAAGTAAGTTGACCGATGAGATCCGGCAGGAATATCTGAAACTTCTCCAGATCGAAAACTGGGATCGCGCCTTCTACGAACTGACCTTCGCGCCTGCTTACCCGGAACTACGTCCGCTCCTGCCGAACCTGACCGTGCCGACCTACATCATCGCCGGGCAGGAAGACCGTCTGATCCGCTCGTGGTATTTTGAAGCGGTTGCATCCGAGATCCCCGGTGCGCAGTTGACCTTGATCCCGCAATGCGGGCACGTTCCGCAGGAGGAATGCCCTGCCGAATTTATGACAGCAGTAAATCACTACTTGGAAAGCCAATGAAACCCGACCTGATCACCCCCGGTCTGCTTGCCCCGGACTTTGAACTCGAAGATGTAAAGGGGAATCTCGTTCGCCTTTCGCAAGTGTACAAAACCAGACCCGTTGTGGTCGCCTTCCTGCGTGGATTCATGTGACCGCATTGCCGCGCGCAGTTGGCGCGTATGCGCGATCACTACAGCGATTTTCTTTCCCGTGGCGCAGAGATCCTTGCGGTCGGTCCCAATGATATGAAATCCTTCCAAAAATATTGGGAGACGGAAAACATTCCCTACATCGGTTTGCCCGACCCCGATCACAAGGTTGCGCGGTTATATCGTCAGGAGGTCAACATTTTCAAACTTGGCCGTATGCCCCTCAATTGCATTGTGGATACGAACGGACGCATCCGCTATGTGCATTACAGCGCCAACATGTCCGACATCCCCGATAACGAAACCTTCCTCAACGTAATAGATGAACTGAATAGATCATCCTCATAATATGACGCTTGGACGCATTGCCTTCCTCGGTTCCGGTGAGACTTCCCTCGCAGGTGGGCGGATCTTCGAGACGCTTGCCCGCCTCATCCCGGACCCGTTGCGGATCGCCATCCTTGAAACACCTGCCGGCTTTGAGCTTAACGCCTCTCTCGTCGCCGGTCGTGTGGGCGAGTTCCTCAAAACACGCCTGCAAAATTACAAACCCGTCATTGACCTGATTCCTGCCCGCAAGCTGGGCACGAAGTTCAGCCCCGACAATCCCGAAATTCTGGAGCCGCTGCTTCAAGCGAACCTGATCTTTATGGGACCGGGCAGTCCCAGCTACACGGCGCGTCAACTGCGTGGCACGCTGGCGTGGGATATCATCCGCGCGCGGCACAGACAGGGAGCAACACTGATCTTTGCCTCCGCAGCCACGATCTCCGTCGGGGAATGGGTATTGCCTGTCTATGAAATTTACAAGGTTGGCGAGGATGTGCATGTCAAGGATGGATTGGGTTTCTTCTCCGATTTTGGCGTGCACGTTTCGTTCATCCCGCATTGGAACAATGCCGAGGGCGGCGTGGATCTTGATACCAGCCGTTGCTTCATCGGCATGGAGCGTTTCGAACAATGGCGCGCCCTGACGCCTCCAGAAAATGTCATCGTCGGTTTGGACGAGCATTCCGGTGTCATCATTGATTTCGAGAAGAATGCTTGCGACGTGCATGGTGTCAGTTCAGCGACGGTGATGAAGAACGCAGGCACGAAGATATATCCGGCAGGCTCGAGTTTTTCATTGAACGAATTGGGAGAGATCAGATTCCCGAACTCCATCGAGGCAGGTATTTCTGTACAAGCCTGGCAAATGACGATTAACGCCCAAAAACAGGCTGACGGTTCCCCTCCTGTTGAAGTCTTGGATTTGCTCGAACAACGCAAACAAGCCCGTGCAAATAAAGACTTTGCAGCATCCGATCGCTTGCGGGATGAGATTATATCATTGGGTTGGGTTGTGAAGGATACGAAGGAAGGTCAGAGGTTGGGCAGGGGGTAGAGGGTGGGAAATTGTCTACGCAATGAGACATTTGTCTATTGCGTTTAGATTTTGGCGAATGTATAATCCAGAGATAAAAATACATTTTTTCAGCATAAGACCTAGTTGTTCTTACGATGACCGCTAATGAAAATAGAGACAACCATAAATAGGCTGATAATATAAACAAAAAGATGACGGAGAGTCGTTGTGTCTAAAAAAACCAATGCTAAGAAAAGAA
>CAYPHR010000242.1:0-4934 GCA_964410375.1 uncultured Anaerolinea sp.
ACGCGCGAACTGGTGTCGGGTCCGGAGAACATGCCGAACGAAAGGAAGTTCCCGCCCGCCTCCGCGATGGCTTTGGTGACCTTTGCCAATTGACCGGGCTTCTCGTCAACCAATGCGGTCACGCGCAGGGCTTTGGTGCGCGCGCCCATCAACTCGAGAAAGATCTTGAACAGGTCGGTTTCGGTGATCATGCCGACGATCTTGCCGGAGCGCACGACCGGCATGCCGCCAATCTTGGAGTCTGCCATGACGCGCGCGGCTTCCTCGATGGGTGTGTTCACGTCGATGGTCTTGACCTTTTTGGTCATCACGTTCTTGACGGTCACCTTGCTCATCAGGTAGTTCATTTCCCACACGCTCAGGCTGGTCACCGGCGAGGGGGATGCGTTCAGCAGGTCGCTTTCGGAGATGATTCCGAGCAGTTTGCCGTTCTTCATCACGGGCGCGCGGCGGATGTGTTCCTTTTTAAAGAGCGCCAGCGCATCGTGGACAGGGGTTTCGGGTGTGACGGAAATTACAGGGTGCGACATTCTTTCGCCGACGAACATGGTTGCCTCCAGTTAATGGGTGGTTGTTATTCCAGATATCTGTATTATATGCAGAATCAAGGAAAGGAAAGTCACGAATTCGGATGGAGAAAGGTCACTTTGCAAATTCCCTGATCACCCGCGCCATATGCTTGGCGTGTTGAGTGTACAGGTCAATGCGGATGTTTTCGTTCGGCGCGTGCGCTTTTGTGTCAGGGTATCCCAAGCCCATGGTTACAACGGGCAAGCCCAAGTCATGAACGAACGGGTAGTTGGGTCCCGATCCGCCGATCATCGGCACGATCTCCATCTTTGCGTCATACACATCCTCGGCGGTGTCCACCACGATCTTCACGAACGGATCATCCGGATCGGTACGCGCAGCGGGTTCGCCTCCAAGGAAATCAATTTTCACATCGCTGAAACCTTCTGCATCGAGATGCGCGCGCAGTTTCTTCAAAATATCCTGCGGCTTTTGGTTCGGCACGAGCCGGAAATCCACCTTGGCGGATGCGAACGCCGGCTGGACGGTTTTCGAGCCGGGTCCCTGATAACCGCTGGTCAGCCCGCACACGGTGCAGGTCGGTACGAAGACCTCCTCCATTTTCAATTCCGTCCCGCCCTTGATGCCCTTGATGAACTCCTTGACGCCGTAGCGCGCTTTGTATTCATCCGCCACATCGGGGAGTTGCTCCATTAATTCGCGGTCGCGTTCGGATGGAGGCACGACGTCATCGTAGAAGCCGGGGATGCGGATCGCCTCATCCGGACCTTTGAGGCTGTTCAGTGCCCAAATAAGCCTCCACGCCGCGTTGGGAAAGATACTGCCACCCACCCCCGAATGGACGTCCGTTCCCAGCGCCGTCACCGACAACTCGACATAGCAAATGCCGCGCAAACCGAGATATTGCAGCGGCTTGTCGCGGTGATCCACGCCGCCGAATTCCCAGATGCAGGCGTCGGCTTTGAGCTTTTCGAGATTGTTGGAAATGAAATCATGCAAGTGGACGCTGGCGGTTTCCTCCTCGCCCTCGATGATGAACTTGATATTGCAAGGCAGTTCGCCTTCTTCGGCAAGGAACGCGTCAATGGCATGCAGGCGGGAAGTGAGATGGCTCTTGTCATCGCTCACGCCGCGTCCGTACATCTTCCCGTCACGGATGACGGGCTCGAACGGCGGGCTGTCCCATAACTCCAACGGCTCCGGCGGCTGGACGTCATAATGATTGTAGATGAGCAGGGTTTTGTCGCTTTTGCCTTTTCGTTCCCCAAACACGACCGGCGCGCCGTCGGTTGCCATGATTTCGGCGGTGAAGCCGCGCTTCTCCAGCATGTCCTTGACCATGGCGGCGCATTCTTTCAGTCCCAAATTTTGCGCGCTGATGCTGGGCTGTGCCACGTAGCGTTTCAGTTCGTCAAGGCTTGCATCGAGATTCTTGTCAATGTACGTATCGATTTTTTCGAAACCTTGCATGGGATGCTCCTTTTGAAACATGGTTAATCATAGAAACTGGCGATCCAGTCGATGGAATATGCACCGGCATAGGCAAACATTGCCATCTTGATCAACTGCCCGATCCAGCAGAAGAACAGGAAACGCCCGAATTTCATCTTTGCCATGCCTGCCGCGACACCGGCAATGTCAAAGAATGGATTTGGGATGGCGGAAAGGACCAAGATCGCCCAGCCGCCGTATTTCTCGATCCACGGGCTGATGCGTTCGTACACATCCGTCCGTTCGACCACAGCTTGTCCGCTGAAGCCTGCCAGATAGCCGGAAAGTTCGCCCAGCGCGCCGCCCGTCCCTGCCGCAAGCGCCACACCGATGGGATTGAAAATACTCCCCATCGCAAAAACGACAGCCACGCCCGGCGCAGGCAGGAAGACGGTTGCATTCGCCAGCATCGCGACCAGAAAGATGCCGGGATAACCGTAGGCGGCGAAGTCCTCCACCCGGTCACGGATGCTGTAAATGTAGACCGTGATCCCGACCACTGCAAGGATGGCAAGAACGCGCAGAATGTTCGTGGCAAGGCTGGCTGCAGGTTTGCGGGCTGGCAGGTGTTCAGGTTCAAGGGTGTTCAGATTCGAAGGTTGGACTGTTTGAAGGTTCGGCGCGCGTTTCTCTTTCTTCTTTCTTTTTACGCTTTTTCCTTTTTCAACCTTCGAACGTTTCGGTTTTTCAGTTTTTGAACCTTCCGGCTTTCCAGCTTGTGACCGTTTAACTTTCTTCGATGGTGACACGGATGATCTTCACTGCCGGGGCGTTGACATTGCTAGGGTCGCGCTCGGGGATGGACATGAGCACATCTTCTCCCTCGATCACCTGACCGAAAACGGAATGGCGGTTGTTGAGATGCGGGGTCGGTCCATGTGTGATGAAGAACTGTGAGCCGTTCGTGCCGGGTCCTGCATTCGCCATCGAAAGCACGCCGCGCTTGTCATGTTTCAGGCTGGGATGGAATTCATCCTGAAATTTGTAGCCCGGTCCGCCGCGCCCGGTTCCGGTCGGGTCGCCGCCCTGCGCCATGAAGTTGGCGATGACGCGATGAAAGATGACGCCGTCGTAAAATCCCTCGCGCGCGAGGAAAACAAAGCTGTTCACTGTGACCGGGGTTTTGTCCGCGAACAGTTCGATCACCATGGTGCCGTTGTCGGTTTCCATGTGCGCCTTGTATTTCTTCGCCGGATCGATCTGCATTGCGGGTGGGGTGCTCCATTGTTTTGTCATTATGTCTCTCCTTGGAATTGAATTGGATTTGCTTGCATTCTAGTTTCTTTCTTCTTTTCTCTTTCTCGTAATAAAAGTAAAAAGAAGTCTGGTCGATCATCCTACTTCAAAAGCGTCTCGATCCGTGCCACGACCATATCCAGTGCGGCTTTGTTATGTCCGCCCTCGGGGATAATCACATCCGCATAACGCTTGGATGGTTCTACAAATTCCAGGTGCATCGGGCGGACGGTGGACAGATATTGCTTGATGACCGATTCAGTTGTCCTGCCGCGTTCGGTGATGTCCCTGTGCAGGCGGCGGATGAAACGCAGGTCGGCATCGGTATCCACAAATATCTTCACATCGAACCATTTTCGCAGGTCGGCATCCACGAAGATCAGGATTCCCTCCACCAGAATCACATTGCGCGGCTCGACGTGGATGGTCCTGTCGGTGCGGCTGTCGGTGGCGAAATCGTAGATCGGCACCTCAACAGGTTTCAGGTCGCGCAGAGAAGCGATATGTTCGATCAGCAGTTCAGTTTCAAGCGAGTTGGGGTGGTCGAAGTTGATGTCAATGTGTTGTGCGGGCGGCAGTTTGGTCAGGTCTTTGTAATACGAATCCTGTTGAAGATATGCGATCCGGTCAGCGCCGACGCGGTTGAGAATTTCCTGAGCGACGGTCGTTTTTCCAGACCCTGACCCGCCTGCAATGCCGATCACCAATGGGATGTTGTGGCTCATATTTGCGATTATAGCCCAAGAATCAAAACGGCTCCGGGCGGACCCGAAGCCTGTTTACCGTCCATCGGCTTTTATCTGCGCCGCAGCATTCCCGTGACCGCGTTCCAGATCGGGCAGCGGTCGTATACGCCCATGAAGGCGAGGATGCCGCCAATGCCCGCCAAGATCCAGCTGCTGGTGGAGATGCCGATCATGATGAACAACGTCCCCGCGCCAAGGCGCAGCATGCGGTCAAATGGACGAAGCGGAACTTTGACCTCGCCTCCTTCTGCAAGCGATTTGAACATCGCACGGTAACCAGCTTCATTTTGCGCGCCGGTGATACGCCCTACTTCTTTGCCGTTGCGGATCGTGATGACGGTCGGGATGCCAAAGACACGGAACTTCTCAAGCACCTCGCGCGAATGATCGGCGTTGACAGGCATGAACCCAACTTCGCCTTCATATTCTTTTGCGAGTTTCTCAAGGATGGGCTTGGTTCTCATGCAGGGCGCGCACCATGCCGCCCAAAAGTCCACGACGATGGGCTTGTCGGTTTCGGTAATTATTTTTTGGAATTCTGAATTGTTCATAATGAATGGTTCGGGCGGACGGGAAATCGTCCGCCCGGCTTGGTATTATTTTTTGTAGGTGCTGAGTTTGAACAACGAGTAGAGCGGACAGAACGAGACCACCGAGGTGAGCAGGAAGACGACGCCCAGCACCAGCAGGACAATGCCGAGCGTTCCTGTCACAACTCCGCCGAAATACAGGTAGGCGACGAGTGCGGCGATCACAACACGGACAATTCGGTCAATATCGGACATATTGCGTTTCATGAGATTTCTCCTTTGGAAAACGGGTGAGGTTTACTTTCAAAACATCTGATGCAGTGTGCGCGAAATACTTTACGATAAAAACATAAAATGTGACAAATGTCATATGGCGTATACAAAAAGCCCTTCCTGCATT
>CAYPHR010000243.1:0-4934 GCA_964410375.1 uncultured Anaerolinea sp.
TGCTTGCGCTCGGTCATGGACGGCAAGGCGATCTCATCATGGTCTCGCGTGTGCCGTGGATCTCCTACAACTGGGGACCGTACGGTGTCGGCGCGAATGTCCTGTGGTCGCCCGGTGACCCGTCACAAGGCTGGGCATACTCTGAAGATGCCATCCGTGAAAGTGTGAAATTCGCAGAGTCGAAAGGACGCAAGATTGCCGGTCTCGTCATCACCAATCCCGACAACCCCACCGGCTTGACCATCGCCATCGAGAAACAGATCTCCCTCGCCAAAGCCGCATTGGAAGCGGGTGTTGCTTTTGTGTTCTTCGATTGGATGTATCACTACGTCACCGACGAATCGCCGATGGATTTGAACTCTTTCCTAAAGAATTTCACCCCTGAAGAGCGGACGCGCATCATGTTCCTCGACGGTATCACCAAATCACTGGGCGGATCGAACATCCGCAACTGTCACCTCATCGCAGACGAAGCCGTGATTAAATTCATCAATGCCCGTGCTTCACATGGAGTCATCCCTTCGTTTTTCTCGCTTGCGGTTGCCATGGCGGCATACGAAATGGGATTCCACGAAGCGGCGAAGTCCATCATCGAACCGACCAACGCCAGCCGCGTTGCCTTGAAAAAACTCCTCGCCGAAAGCGGACTCCAGCACATCATCGGCAAGGGCTATTACGCCTTCATGAACGTTGGTGAGTTCATCAAAGCCAAGGGCTGGGCGGACACTGAGCCGCTTGGTCAATATCTTGCTGAAAACCACGGAGTCGCTATTGTCCCCGGCGCGTTCTTCTCGCCCTTCGGCGGCGAATGGATTCGCTTTTCCTACGCCACCCCCGCAGAACGAACCGAAGGCGCGTTTGGGAGGTTGATAGAGGGATTAAATGAATTGAAAAAATAGAAAGTGGAAAGTATGCGAAAGAAGAATTAGGAGAGATGCTGTTTTTGTAATATATTGTTCGATACTTTCTAATCGCCACTTTACACCTTCTTTCTTCTTTTCTCTTTCATTACCTCACACATCTCTCGCCTTAGGAACTTACCCATGCCCAAAAAATTCGCCGACAAATATCTGCTCGCCGTAGAAGAATCCATCAAAGAAAAGCCGCAAAGCGGACTCAACGGCTTCGAGCAGGAATGGAACTTGCTTGATGAAGACCTGCGTCCACTGTTAACCGTAGGTGCGGGACCCAGCCAACATTCCTTCGTGGATTATCTGCGCGCCGAATGCATCCCGCCGTGGCAGGCGCAGTTCAGCCAGCTCGAAGTCTTTCATTGGATGATCGAATGGGCGACACGCCCGTATTACAGTCCGCGCGGGGCGATCTACGAAGCACGTTTGCAAGAAGCTTCGCTCATCAATGCCCTGCATCGCGCAGGCGTTAACTTCGGCGGGCGCCTTCATTACTGGCATGGCAACCTGCTCTTCCTCACCGATATCAGTCATCAATCCATCCCCGGTAACTGGGAGATCGCCAAGCGCCGTTACCTGCAAAAATGCGTCGACCTGTACGGCGACACCCTCGCCACCGCCGGTATTCACAGCAACCTGTCCCTGCCCGATCCGCTGTTCGCGTGGGATTTCATGCACCTTCCCACCAATGAACGCGAAAATCAGCATCTCGACGAGTTCAAATCCGAATTCTATATCACGGCGACGCGCCTCTTGCGCGCCTTCGCCAGCCTGTTCATCGCCACAGCCGCTTCCACGCCGATGCAGGCTCAGGTCAAGGATGGACGCGCTGTCGTCGTCCTGACCGAATACGACTCGGTGCGCAACCTGACCTTCCCGAATCCGCGCGAGCTTGACCTTCCCGATCTCTATCGCTCCTACGACGATTACCTGCAAATTTCCTATGATCTCGTACGCCGCGGAGTCCGCTTTGGAAATAACAACTGGACGCCCGTCCGCGCCCGCAGTTTTGCCGAACCCGTCGAGCGGATCATCTCCACCACGAGCGACCAGCTCGCTTCGCTCTACGCCCGTGGCTTGTTCGCTGTCGGTCAGGCGACACCACCCGAGGAGATGGCGCTGCAGATCGAAAAGCAGAACCTGATGGCGCGCATCAACCTGCCGATGGGGCGCGTCGAAGTCCGCGTGGATGACGGCGGTCACAACCTCGATCTTGACATTGCCAACCTGACCCTCAAGCACCTCCTGCTTTTGCGCATTTATTCCGATCCGCAATTCGCCCGTTCCTTCCGCTACGACCGCGAAGATATTGTCCGCGCCCGCGCCAATGAAAATCTCGCCGCAAAATTCAGCATGCGCGCCGAGATCGAAAACCCGCTGACCGGCAAACCGATCAACATGCGGGATTTTCTCAAATGGACTCTGGATCAGGTCAAGCCGCTGGCAGAGGCGTTGAACCTATGGGATGATCTACAGCCGCTGGTGGAAATGTCCGCAGGTGGGCGCAATGCGGCGGAACAATTCCGGGCGCGCCTGAAGGGTGCGCTGGAGGATGATAATGTAGTGCCATTGGATGTCTTGAAAGAATTACACTTTGAGCGTGAAGCACAGGTCAAAGCGGATGTGGAGCGGATCGTGTCGGAATGCGGCAGGCTTGGCGCGGACGCATCACGGATCACTGAATATATTCAACGCTCGCGCGATATTGTGCGGCAGATTCCCACTGCACCGATCCGATTCCGTTCGCAGACACAGGCGGTGATTGAAGTTTCTTATCCGGATAAGACTGCCGAGATCCTTGACCTTGCCCAACAGTTGATCCGCATTCCGAGCGTGACGGCATCTCCCAACGAACGCCTCGACGAAGTCCATCGCGCCGCTTCGTTAATTGACGATTACCTCCGCAACGCCGGTCTCGAAACCAAATTCTTAGATGGCAAATATCCGGCGGTATACGCTGCATTCCCCGGCTCGTTGAAGAAAGATCTAATCCTGTTGACCGGGCATTTCGATGTTGTCGAACCCGAACCCGATGACTCTCAGTTCAGTCCGCGCATTGAAGGTGATTACCTGTGGGGGCGCGGCGCGGCGGATATGAAAACCGTCGTGGCAACCTACCTTGTTTGGATGAGAGACGCTTTGCGTGTAGGCAAACCAGGTTCATATCCCAATATTTCATTACTGCTGGTCGGCAACGAAGAGAACGGCGAAGCCGAGGCATGGGGCACGCCGCATGTCCTGAAAGAATTGAATTTAACCCCATCGTTATTTATCGCAGGTGAACGGACGGGCGAAAAAGGCGACGAACTCTTCGGCGAGATTTGTGTCGAGAATCGCGGTGTGATGCGCTTTGACGTGATCGCCCGCGGGATGAAAGGTCACAGCGGAGTGGCAGGGACGGGGGATTTGAGCGAAAAACTTATTGCCGCGCGCTCAGCGTTGGGTGAGATATTTGCCAAACATCTCACGTTGAGATCATCCGATGGCTGGCAATCGCAGGCGAAATTTCCGTTCATTAACGTGGGCACGCCGGGTATTTATAATGTCACTGCCGGGGAGGGGATTCTCGGTGTGGAAATTCGTTCCATTCCACAAGACGATATTTTCAAGTTGAGGAATGAAGTGGATGCATATTGTCGTGCCAACGAATTGGAAGTGACATTCCCTGTAATGGAAAACGGCGTGGCGTGCGACCCGAATAATCCAGCCTTGAAAGCGCTCACCGAAGCGGTCAAACAGGCGTCGGGTGGTGTCGAAGCGAAGATCGGGAGGAAGTTACCCGGTACAAGCGCGCGATTCGCTCCCGGCGGGCAGGCGGTCGTATGGGGACAGTCTGGAATTGGACCACACGCGAAGAACGAGGCGCATTTCATCCCCAGCATCGAGCCGTATTACAGGTCGTTGAATGAGTTGGGGAAGTTGTGGAAATAAACTTAACTGCGCGATAATTCCAGTTTCAAGCGCATCTTGACGTCATTGTCATTGAAGAGCGTGCCGTGATATTGTTTGACGGGGTGGATTTCCGTTTTTGGAAGGATCGCACTATTTTCCGGGACGGAACTGTCACCGTTCGGAGCCGCGTCGATCAGGACCTTTTGGAATGTCCCATCAGAAGCGCGCTGGATCTTCATCTGCGAGGCGGTCTTTAAACCATATCCAAAGATGGACAATGTTGGGACACTGGAGGCTGTGCCAAGCTCACGGCGGAATTCACGCGCCATGCGGAGCAGGGGGCGATAGGGTTCCTTCACCCAGCTTTCGTCCTCGAAGAAATGAAATGGATTGCCGTTCTGGTCGATGCCGCAGGGATAGAGCGGCAGGATCTGGTAGCAGGTTGGGAAGGTTTCGATGATCTCGGTCAGGCGTTTTCCCATAATTCCGAATGGCAGCAAATCCACGCCGGTCAGGAGGTTGGCGGCGATCTTCGGCACGCCCTGATGAGGTCCGCCCATCAGCATGAGTCGATCCACTTTGTTCTTTCCGCCAAGTTTTTCTACATAATAGCGACTGACCAGCGTGCCCAGACTGTGCGCAATGATGGTGATCCGACCTTTGACGTTCCACCCGTCGATGAACATGGCGAGGTCGCGGGCTGACCGGCGGACATCCTGCCTCCAATCGTAGGCAAACTCCATGAAATTATTGCCGCGTTCATATCCCAATTCTTCGACCAGATAATCGCCGAGCAGATTGTACTGATCGATGGAAACCAGATTGGGAACAATGACCATTTCATTCAGGATCCCCTTTGGTTTCAGTTTGGTGTCTTCCGTGTATCGGAACACATCCGGATGCTTCAGGAGAAAATTTAAATTTGGCCAGACCCTTTCGTTGCCAAGATAGAGTTGGGAGCCCATTGTCCCGGGCACGAAGATGACAGGCTTCAATCCGGATTGCCGGCGAAGGTCGAGACCGCCGACGATGGTCATTTCCTCCTGTGCAAAACCGCTTTTGAACACGATTCTGGTTATGCCTCTCCTTTTGGGTTAAGATGCTTTCTTGATAAAAAACATCTTACTCCCT
>CAYPHR010000244.1:0-4924 GCA_964410375.1 uncultured Anaerolinea sp.
CATAATCCAGATCACACTCGGGGTCGGGGGTTTCGTAATGGATGGTCGGCGGCAAGATGCCCTCGCGCACCGCCTGCACGCAGAAAATGGCTTCCAACGCGCCTGTCGCACCCATCATATGCCCCGTCATGGATTTGGTCGAAGAAATGGGAATTTTGTATGCCAGATCGCCGAACGCCGCTTTCATCGCACGAGTTTCGGACTGGTCATTGAGCGATGTGCCTGTCCCGTGCGCGTTGACGTAACCTACATCTTCGATGTTCGCCTCAGCCGACTTCAACGCCATCAACATCGCCGCCGCCCCGCCCGCGCCGTGTTCATGGGGAGCAGTCACATGGAACGCATCCGCTGTCGCGCCATAACCAGCCAATTCGGCAAAAATTTCCGCGCCGCGCGCCTTCGCATCCGATTCGCGTTCCAATACCAGCACCGCCGCGCCCTCCCCCATCACCAAGCCGTCGCGGTTCCTGTCGAACGGCTGGGGCGTCATCGAGTAATCGTCGTTTCGGCGTGACATCGCCCCAACGCGGTCGAAAGCAGCCACACCCGTGGAGGTGATCGTCGCCTCCGCCGCTCCTGTCAGCGCGGCATCGATCATCCCCGTACGCAACATCATCAACGCCGTACCGATCCCATCCGCGCCCGAAGCGCACGCCGACGCCACCGAAAAACACGGACCTTTGATACCAAATTCGATCGCCGCCATGCCCGCGCCGCCGTTCGGCATCAGCATCGGGATGAGGAATGGACTGACGCGCCGTGGTCCCTCTCTGTAATTCGTAAGCGTTGCCTCCTGCAGAGACCCAAGACCGCCGATCGCCGAAGAAATAATCACGCCGACGCGCCCAGCGTTATGCTCGGTGATCTTCAAGCCCGACTGCTCAAGCGCCTGACGCGCCGCCGCAATTGCCAGTTGTTCAAAACGGTCGCGCCGCCGTGCCTCCTTGCCGTCCATGAATTCTTCGGGCTTGAAATTCTTCACCTCCGCCGCAATATGCACCTGCAACGGCGACGAATCGAACAAGGTGATCGGTCCCACACCCGACCTGCCCGCAATTACGTTCTCCCAAGATTCCTTCACGTTCAACCCCAGCGGATTGACTGTCCCCATGCCCGTGATGACGATTCGTTCCTGCATTCAACCTCCATGAAAATATCGAAATGAAATAAGATGCTATTAAAACCCCCTAAAACAAAAAGCGTCACGCGGACAAAACATCGCATCATCCCCCGATCCAGCCTGCCCAACCGCCTCAAACAGTTACTTACCCTGAAAGTTCGTCAAGCCCCGCCACCCGTACGCGATCTCCATTAACACCGCGCCGCCGATCTCGATCGGCTTCTCACGCAGATAGACGCCGCCAAAATGCTCATAAAATCCGCGTGTGGGATTGTCCTTCAAGACCCATACCATCATGGACTCCATGCCCATCTCGCGCAAACCGTCCGCCGCCGCACGGATCAATCCTCCGCCGATCCCCAACCCCTGCGCGGACCTCAACAGATAAAGCGCGAACAATTCCCCAACATAATCGGGGTCTTTTTCCACCGAGTAACCGTAATTCGAAAATCCCACCACCTGCCCATCCATCACCGCCACAAACGCACGGTGATACGTGTGCCCAGGGTCAGCCAGGGAATTCGTCCATTGCTCCATCCGCCGCTGAATCGACAGGTTGTTCAAAAACTCGTCAGGGACAATGCCGCGATAGGTTTCCCTCCATGAAGCGACATGCACGGTGGCAATACCTACCGCATCATCAAGTGCTGCTTTGCGAATTCGGATCATGTCCATTTCCTTTCCTCGCCCGCCATTCACGTTGGAGCATGCCGTAGTAATACTCGCTGGTGTATTTCTTATTGATCAGCAGGTTCTCCACAAAGTGCGCTTCGCGGCGAAAGCCAAGTTTCTCCAATGTCTTCCATGAACCAATATTCTCGGTATCACAATCTGCAACGACGCGATGCAGATCAATATCTTCGAAAAGATAGTCCAACAGTGCCGTCAGCGCTTCGGTGGCATAGCCCTTCTGCCAAAATGCCGATGCGATCGTAAAGCCGATGGTCGCCTGGCGGACATCTTCTTCTTTGATGCAAAATGCCACGTCGCCGATCAGTTCGCCCGTTTCCTTCAGTTCGAGCGCGAGTTGCAACCACTCTCCCTGCTTCGGCGCATGGATATCCTTCATCTCGCGGATAAAATGTTCCGCCCTGCTGCGCGGATAGGGCAATGACCAACTTTGATGTTTCGCGACTTCGGGGTCATTGCGATAAGCGAGAAACGGCTCAAGGTCGGGGTTGGTGAAGTTTCGAATGAGCAGGCGCTGGGTGTGAAGAAACATATTATTCATAAATCATAAGGGCGACCCGTCAGGGCATAACAAGGTATTTTGATTACCCTTGGAGGGTCGCCCAAAAGTTACTCGCCCGGCTTGGGGATGTAATCGCCTTCGACCCATTCCTGCCCGTCAGGTCCAATTTCCTTCTTCCAGACAGGGACGATCTCCTTCAAGCGGTCAATGCCGTAGCGGGCAGCTTCGAACACGCCCGTATCACGGTGGGCGGCGGTGCAGGCAATCAGAACCGTCGGGGTTTTGGGGTACAGTTTGCCGATGCGCTGGACGATGGCAATGCCTTCGATGACAGGCCACTTTTCCCGAATTTCATCGGCTACCTGCTTCATCTTGGCTTCCGCCATGGGGACGTAAGATTCGTATTCGAGATATTCGGTCTCGTGCGCATCGCCGCGGGACGTGACTCCGCGCACCATGCCGGTGAAGATCGCCGCCGCCCCCGTGGAGGTGAGCGTGATCTTCGCGAGCAGGTCGTTCAGGTCAATTTCATCTTCGGTGATGGAGTAAACGGTTGGCAGATTTGAAGGTTGCATGTTGGAAAGTTACCCTCCAGAAACAGGCGGGAACAGGGCAATCTCCGCATTCGGCGGGACGACGGCTTCGTCAAAGGCGTATTCGCGGTTGATGGTGATCAACACGGATATCATCGATTCTTTTAAATTCGGGTGATCCGTGCCAAGTTTTTCCTTCAATTGCAAAATGGTCATGTCAACGGGGATGTCCATTTCCATGGATTTGGTCCCTGCGCGGTCGCGGATGGTGGCGAAGAAGAGGAGTTTTATGCGGTTCATATTAAATCCAGACATCATTCGGGGCGGTGAGTTTATCTTCCACGTTCCCGGTGTTGACCGTGCCCGCAGGCTCGATCAATAGAATATGACATTCCTGCCCGGCAACGGGTTTGTGCTCCACGCCTTTGGGGACGACGAACATCTCGCCTTCGTTCAGCGAGACGACCCCGTCGCGGAAGTGAATGTCAAGTTGACCTTTGACGACGATGAACACTTCGTCGGTTTCGGGATGGTCGTGCCAGACAAATTCGCCCTGCACTTTGGCGAGTTTGAGATGGTAGTCGTTCAACTGCGCGATGATCTTCGGCGACCAGTGTTCGGTGAATTGGGCGAATTTTTGCTGGAGGTTGATGGATGAGTAGTTCATAAAGAAATTCCAAGTGACAGCCACCTTTAAGGTGGCTGTCACTAATAGTTTATTCGTTCACCACATCCCCGCTCGCGCCGCCATGCTTTTCGATAAGGCGGATGTTCTGTATCCGCATAGTCTTTTCGGCGGCTTTCGCCATGTCGTAGACGGTGAGCGCGGCGACGGAGACGGCAGTGAGCGCTTCCATTTCGACGCCGGTTTTGCCGGTCACTTTGGCGGTGGCGGTGATGACCACGCCGGGGAGCGAGTCGTCCAGTTCGAGATCCACGTCAACCTTCGAGAGTGGCAGGGGATGACATAACGGAATCAGGTCGGAGGTCCGTTTGGAGGCGGTGATGCCCGCGATCTGCGCCACGGTCAGCACATCGCCTTTTTTGATCTGTCCGGCGCGGATCAGATCCAGCGTCTCTTTTTTCATGTGGACTTCGCCGCAGGCAATGGCGATGCGCTCGGTGTCGGGTTTGTGACCGACATCCACCATGCGGGCGCGCCCGTGTTCATCGAGATGGGTGAGTTTGGACATGGGGTGGATTATACCTTCATGTCATTGCGAGGGCGACAGCCCGAAGCAATCTACAAATGGCGGGGGGGATTGCTTACCACTTCGTGGCACACGTCGTCGGGCTATCGCCCTCGCAATGACAGTGGGTTTGGAGTGATATAATTCGCCCGCCATGGACAACATTCTTGGGCATCAGCTCGGCAATTACAAGGTGCAGACCCCCGTGTATGAGGGTCCGCTGGATCTGCTGTTAAGCCTGATCGAACGCGCGGAGTTGGACATTACGTCGGTGTCGCTGGCGGCTGTGACCGACCAGTACCTTGAGCATTTGCGCAGTGTGGAGAACCAACAGCCTGATGAAATCTCGTCGTTTTTGGTGATCGCCGCGAAACTGGTGCAGATCAAATCGGAGGCGCTCCTGCCGCGTCCGCCCGAACGGGAAGTTGGTGAAGAAGACCCGGGCATTTCGCTTGTCGAGCAGTTGAGGTTATACAAGCGTTACAAGGAGATCGCTGGCTGGCTGGCGGAACGGCAGGATGCCAACCTGCGGACGTTCCTGCGCGTCGCACCGCCGCCCAAAGTGGAGCCGAAACTCGATCTGTCAAATCTCACGCTGGAAGGTCTGCTGAACGCGGCGGAGTCGGCATTTGCCAAGGAAAAAGAGAAAAAACCGCTGACGACGATCATCACCGCGCCGAAGGTAACCATCCGCGAGAAGATCGAATTGATCACGAAAACGCTGAAAACCATCCAGCGCATGACCTTCAGCGGACTGATCACCGATAAAGCCACGCGCGTCGAGATCGTGGTGACCTTCCTTGCGCTGTTGGAACTGGTCAAGCGTTACCACGTTACCGCGAAGCAGGATGTGTTGTTCGGTGATATCGAGTTCGAGCGCGCGGACGAG